>NZ_QTNE01000022.1:0-100190 GCF_003603495.1 Bacteroides sp. AM41-16
CACATTTATTAGTTTGTAAATGTGTCTACCTATATCAGGATAAGACACTGTCCTTAGTTCTTGGCAGGCAAAGAAACAGAAGCCTCCAATATCGGGGAGACAGACTCCCAAACCTGAGCATCGATACTCTGCATTCCTTGCACAGAAGGATGCCCCCATTGTTTATCAATGTCGTGCAAACGAATATTCTCGATGCCATAGTGCCGGCAAATTTCATCCATGGAATCAGTTACCTCTTCGGATAATTCAGAATTGGTAATATTATAAATCCTGGCCGCAGGATAGAGCTGCTTGAGAGATGCAAGCAGATAGCAAAAGGCAGGACGGAAGCTATACAAATCGGCTTTCGTCCAGCCATCATATTGGTATACGCCAATGGGAGCACCTGCCCAACTGTCATTGGTACCGCCAAAAACAAGGATTATGTCGGGGGTGCCGAGGTTGTGAATACGGGTGATAAAAGAACGGTCGGAGTAATCGGCTTTCTCGTAACCGGTATGACAGACGGTGGAGCCGGAATAGGAATTGTTGCGTTCCAACTGAAAGCCGTGCTCATGGATGAAACGGTACCACCAGGTTTCCTCCACCTTTGTCACATCATTCTCTTTCTTTTCGCCGGGAACTCCATACCAGCAGAGATTGGCGGCAGGAGAGACATGACCGTAAAAAGTGGAATAGGAATCGCCAAGAATAGAAACTTTCTTTTGAGCAAACACCCCTGATATAAGGGTCAGGGAAAAAACAACCAGAAAAAACAAGGATTTGCAGTTCATAATAGATAGATTTTTATGTCGTATGCCGCAAAGTTATAAAGTTTGTCCCGGTTTGACGGCAAGAAACCGTAGTTTTTTTGCCATAGCCCGCTTATATGAAAGCCCCTCTACCATCGGATTCCCACAAAAAAAGGAAATGCCGGATTGATAGAGGGGCGAGAGAATGAAGATGAGAAAGAGTATATTTTACTCCCGCCCTCCACCGAGGGCTTGATAGAGGTTGATGATACCTTGTATTTCATCAAAGCGGTCGGCTACCTGTGTCAGTTGGGCAGAGAGTAGCCCCTGCTGGGCAGTGAGCACTTCCAAATAGGTGGAAGTGCCGTGTTGCATCAGTAACCGGGTGCTGCGGACGGTAGTTTCCAGTGAAGTTATCTGCCTTGCGCGGAGCTCCGTCTTTCCACGGGCTACCTGCACTTGGGTCAGAGCATTGTTCACTTCGCTACCGGCATTGAGCAAAGCTTGCTGAAAAGCGAGCCTGGCTTCTTCCTGCTGTGCTTTGGCTATCTTGAGCTGTGCCACGTTCAGCCCTTTGTTGAACAAGGGTTGTGTCAGCGAACCGATGGCGGAGAAGAGTAGTTTTCCTGGATTGACAATCATGCTTCCTGCCGAGTTGGTCCAGCCAGCTGTACCGCTCAAGGTGATGGAGGGGTAGAAAGCAGAACGGGCGGCATTGGTGCTGTAGAAAGCGGATGCCAGCGAGAGTTCGGCACTTTTCACATCGGGACGGCGGGAAAGCAATTGCAGAGGTACGCCCACCGCAAGTTCCTGCGGGAACTCCTGCCCCGCCAACCGGCCACGCTCAATGGTGCCCGGAACATCGCCCAACAGAATGGAGAGACTGTTCTCCACTTCCTTTACCTGCTGCCGGAGGTCGAGCAGCGAAGCTTCCACCTGACGACAGTTGGCTTTGGATTGCGAGACACTCGCCTCGTTCGTCATGCCTGCAGCCATCATGGCTCGCATGGTGCGTACACTTTCGCGCCAACTGGCGGCTGTTTCTTCGGAAATGCGGTATTGCTCGTCGAGCATCAGCAAGGTGTAGTACAGATTGGCCACATTAGCTATCAGCGAAGTGCTGACGGCTTGTTCGTACTCCAAGCTTTGAAGGTAGAGCGCTTTGGAACGGCGTTTGGCATTGGTCAACTTACCAAAAATATCGACTTCCCAACTTGCCGAGGCAATGCCGGAATAGGTCCACGAGCCTTTGGAATTGTCGAAACTGCTGACGCCACCCTGCGGAGTGAGCATAAACGAAGGCAGGTACGAAAGTTTGGCCGACATCAGCGTGGCTTCTGCCTCCTTGATACGTTGTTGGGCGGAAAGCAGGTCAGTGTTGCCTTGCAAGGCTTGTTCGATGAGCGACTGTAATTGCGGGTCCGTAAAAAGCTCGCGCCAGGAAAGGGAAGCGATGGAGGTAGTGTCCGATGCCGCAAACAGACTCAGGCTATCCAGACTTTGCCCGTCCAAATCGTGTCCATAAAGTCCATCGGTCGTGATGTCCTCCGGGCGCTGGTATTTGGTATAGATGCCGCAACTGGTCAGTACCAAGCCGGCGACAGCTAATAATATGAATTGTTTCTTCATTATTTTTTTATGTTAGTTACGCGATAATGTACTAATGTGATTCTTCTATCTCCTTCCGGCTTACTTTCATCTCTTCCTCAATCTGCCAGTCGCTCGTCGGGACGGATTGGGCAGGACGAAGCCGCTCCTGCAACCACTGGAAACTGATGAACAAGACAGGAACAATGAACAGCAGCGCCAATGTGCCGATGAACATACCACCGACAACACCCGTACCCAATGAACGGTTACCGTTGGCTCCGACACCCGTGGCAACCACCAAGGGGAAAAGGCCGAAAATCATCGTCAGTACCGTCATCAGGATGGGACGGAAACGCGCCTTTGCCGCACTGACGGCAGAAGCAATCAGCCCCATTCCCGCTTTACGGCGCTCGGCGGCATACTCCGTCAACAGAATAGCGGTCTTTGCCAACAGACCTATCAACATGATAAGTCCCGTCTGTAAATAGATATTATTCTCCAACCCGGCTATCCTGGCAAAAAGGAACGACCCCATCAGGCCCGCAGGAACGGCCAGGATAACGGCAAACGGAATCAGAAAGCTCTCGTAAAGCGCACTCAGAATCAAGTAAATCATCAAGATACAGATACCGAAGATGATGACTGTAGTACCACTCTGCTGGCTTTCCTCGCGGGTGATGCCACCAAAGTCATAGCCATATCCCTTCGGCAAGGCTATCTCCGCCGTTTCTTGTACGGCACGGATGGCGTCACCGGTACTGTATCCCTCAGCAGGCATGGCATTCACGGCAATGGAGTTGAACATGTTGAAGCGGCTCAAGGACTCGGCACCGTAGGAACGGGTCAGCGTAACGAACTGGCTCAACGGAGCCATCTCACCGTTGGACATGCGCACAAAGGCATTGTTCAGTGAAGCCTCATCCAAACGGAACTTCGGGTCGGCCTGAATCATTACCTTGTAAACTTTGGAGAAACGGTTGAAGTTGGAGACATATTGCCCGCCATAATAGCCCGACAGTGTGGACAACACCTGGTCGGGAGTAATCCCGGCACGTTTGCACTTGGAAGCATCCACCTCGACGGTCCACTGCGGATAGCGTACATCGAACGTGGAGTATGCCATCGAAATTTCCGGACGCTGGTTCAGTGCCGCCAGATACTGCTGGGTGGTCTGGAAGAAGGTGTTCATATCCCCTCCCTGCTTGTCCTGCACATTCAAGTCCAGCGCATTACCCATACCATAGCCCGGAATCATACCCGGAGCAATGGCAAAGACTGTAGCATCCTTAATATCCGCCGTGCGAGCGTATATCTGGTTGACGACTGCCTGCACCTGGTCTTCCTTTGCCGTACGCTCGTCCCAAGGTTTCAGCTTCACGATAATCATACCGAAAGAATTTCCCTGCCCGGACAGCAGACCATAACCGGCAACTTTCTGCAAGTGCAATTTCTGAGGAAGGTCTTCCAGACGCTTCTCCACGCGGTCTATAATGTCATTTGTCGTCTTGAGCGAGCTACCCGGAGCGGTGCTAACGTTGACAAACAACGTTCCTTGGTCCTCGTCGGGCACCAGTCCGGTCTTGGTGGTATTCATCAGGAATACCAGCAGCACTACCGAAAGTGCCAGCAACGACCAACCCAGCCAGCGGCGCTTGATGAACAGCAGCACTATCTTCTTATACTTCTCGACCACCGCCTCGAAAGCCGTGTTGAATGCCTTGCGGAAGCGCGAAGCAAAATTATTCTTCTCCGTTCCGTCCTCATTGATATAAGGCTTCAGCAGCAAGGCACAAAGTGCGGGACTGAGTGTCAACGCATTAATCGCCGAAATGCCAACGGCCACCGCCATCGTCAGCCCAAACTGGGTATAGAACGTACCGGAAGTCCCTCCCATGAACGATACCGGAATAAACACCGCCATAAACACCAGTGAAGAAGTGATAACCGCGTTGCTGATGCCCTTCATCGCATCGATACTTGCCATGTAGGAGGACTTATAGCCCACATCAAACCGTGCCTGCACCGCCTCCACCACGACAATGGCGTCATCCACCACCGTACCAATCACCAATACCAGCGCAAACAGCGTAATCAGATTGATACTGAATCCGGCAACGGACATGAAAGCAAACGTACCAATCAGTGAAACAACGATACCTACCAGCGGAATCAGCGTAGAGCGGATGTCTTGCAAAAAGACATAAACCACCAGGATAACCAGGATAATAGCCTCAATCAGCGTTTTCACCACTTCGTGGATAGAGGCGAAGAGGAAATCGTTGCTGGACATCATCTGGGTAAGCTCCACGCCTTTCGGCAAGTCCTTGCGTGCTTCTTCAAGGAGCCGGTCAATCTGCCGGTTCACTTCCGTGGCATTGGAGCCCGCGGTCTGGAACACCATGCAGGAGATACCGGGATGTCCATCCATGGTACCTTTGTAGGCATAACTGTCCTTACCCAGCTCTATATCGGCGATGTCCTTCAGTTTCAGCACCTCGCCGTCTTCGGTAGAACGGATGACGATGTCGCCGAACTCCTCAGGAGTAATGAGGCGTCCCGTATATTTCATGGTATATTGATACGTCTCATCCGAGTTCTCACCAAACGACCCGGTGGCCGATTCGATATTCTGCTCTGCCAGCACAGCCGTCACATCCGAAGGTATCAGCTTGTACTGCGCCATGACATCCGGTTTCATCCAGATACGCATGCTGTAGTCACCACCCATAATCATCATATCGCCCACACCGGAGATACGGAGAATCTGCGGCTTCAGATTGATACTGATATAGTTGGCAAGAAAGTTCTCGTCATAGCTGTCATCAGGGCTATATAAAGAGAACATCTGTAAGATACTGGTCTGCCGCTTGCTGGTGGTGACACCCACCTGGGTTACTTCGGCAGGAAGCTGCCCCGTAGCTTTGGACACACGGTTCTGCACATTGACCGCCGCCATGTCCGGGTCTGTACCCTGCTTGAAGTAAACAGTAATGGAAACCGACCCTGCATTGCTGGCGGTAGAAGTCATGTAAGTCATGTCCTCCACACCGTTGATGGCCTCTTCCAACGGAGCGATAACACTTTTCTGAAGGGTTTCCGCACTGGCACCATAGTAAGTGGTGCTCACCATGATGGTGGGCGGCGCAATGTCGGGATATTGCTCAACGGGCAAGGTGAACAATCCGATGATGCCCAGAATGACAATCGTAATGGAGATGACTGCCGAAAAAACGGGGCGTTCTATAAAAGTTCTGAGGTTCATATTCTATCGGTTAAAAATTATCATTCATTCGTTTTGGGTTGGACGGAGGTACCTTCACGCAGCAAACCCACGCCTTCGGCCACAATTGTGTCCCCCACTTTCAAGCCACTCTCTACGATATATTCCTGACCTCCATTCACACGGGTCACTTGCACGGGAACTGATTGCGCCTTGCCGTCAACTACCTTATATACATAGACCTTGTCCTGTACTTCGTAAGTGGCACTCTGGGGAACAACGATGCAGTTCTCTTTCCGTACCGGGATGATGACGTTGCCCGAACCGCCACTGGTCAGCAATCCCTCTTTATTGGGGAACACGGCACGCAGACTGACTGTACCCGTAGAGGTATCAATTACACCACTGATAGTTTCTATCTTACCTTCTTGCGGATAGACAGAACGGTCATTGAGCTGTAATTCGATAGAGTCCATCTCTGCCAGCGCCTTATCCTTGGAGCCGTAGCGGCGGGTGAGGTCAAGCAACTGATTCTCTGTCATGGAGAAATAGACATACATATTAGAATTATCGGATACGGTCGTCAGTGGTTTGGGCAAACTGGCGCTGACCAACGTCCCCACCCTATAAGGGAGCGTACCTACCATTCCATCTGCCGGACTCTTCACTTCTGTATAAGAGAGGTTATTGGCGGCATTCACCTGCTGCGCCTCGGCTTGGGCCAACTGGGCTTTCGCTGTCAGCAGGCTGTTGTAGGAAGTCTTTAAGTCAAACTCGGAAATCACCTTCTGGGCATAAAGCTCCTTCTTGCTGTCATATGTCAGTTGCGAAGTGGCCACGCCGGCACGGGCAGCTTCCACATTGGCTTCTGCTGTGCGCAAGGCTGCCAGATAGGGCACCTGGTCGATAATAAACAAGACTTGCCCCCGACGCACGGTCTGTCCTTCCTCCACACAAAGTTTGGTGAGTGTACCGGACACCTGCGGATAGATGTCAATGTCCTGCCGTCCGCGGATGGCTGCGGAATAAATTGTCTGCAGTTCTTTGTCGGTAGTCGAAATAGTCATCACCTGATATTCCGACTGGGGTTGCACGACAGGCGCGCTGCCGCAGGCTGCCAGTGTTGCACTACAGATGACGGTCATCATCTGTTTCATCATACTCTTTTTTGTTATCATACTTTTTATCTTAAAAAAATAATACGTCGGCTTTCTCTTTCATTTTTTAAGCCGGCAGCAAAGGTATGCCGTTTTTGAACAACCATTTGTTTCATTGAAGGTACACGACTGTTCATTTTCGGAACATGCCATTTAACAATCCAAAAAGAACTCGTACCTTTGTAACCGCAAATCATAAGCAATCTAACATATGAACCCATTACTGACTACCAAACAAGAAACGTTCAGAGCCGGAACAGACAAGCTGGAATTCTTCCGGGAACGTCTTCTGAAAATGAACAATGGAGCACTGATGTTCTGCACCCGTGGAGAAGCAAATATCACAATAGATTTAAGAAAATATCATATTGTACCCAATACGCACATTACGCTGCTTCCAAGTTCCATTATTTCACTGACAAGTGCGAGTAAAGATTTCCTGGTGGACTTCTTTGCCTATTCCGAGACAATGTTCAAGACGGCATGCTTCCGTTTAGAGCCGCCCTTCATACATTTTATAAAGGAGAATGCATGCTATACGCATACCGAAGACGAACCGGTTCGTGCTATCACAGGACTCATCACGGCAAGCAATGCCATCTACCGCGATTCTGAAAATCTGTATCGCGAAGCCATTGCACAAAACCTGCTGCAAATTTTCTTTCTCGACACCTACGACAAGGTTCAACGTTACTTTACGGAAGAGCAAATCAATGGCAGTAACCGGAAAGAAGAATTGTTCAAAAAGTTCATAAATCTGGTACATACGTACTGTACTACCCAGCGGGATGTCGCTTTTTATGCTGACCAACTCTGCATTTCGACCCGCTACCTATCTGCCATCACCAAACAAGTGGCAGAAGATTCTGCCAAAGAAATCATTGACGAAAACCTGATATTGGAACTGAAAATGGCACTGCAATCCACCGGCATGTCACTGAAAGAGATTGCCGACAAATATCATTTTCCCGACCAGTCTTTCTTCGGACGATATTTCAAGAAACACACGGGAATGTCACCCAAGGAGTACAGAGCAAAGAAGAACTGAGGTATGAGCATGCATTTATCCCCTTCTCCTCTGCCTCTTTAGTATTTTTTTAGTATATTTGTCAGACACTAATTTAATCAGTTCAATACCATGAGAAAACTTACACACATGCTCCTTGCAGGCACTCTCATCCTGGCCTGCTCTTCATGCGGAGTAGAAACAACAGCCAACTATCAAGTCATTCCCCTGCCCCAGGAGGTTGCCTTGAGTCAGGAATCCCCCTTCAACCTGAATGACGGTACCATCATCGCCTACCCCGAACACAATGAACTTTTGAAACGCAATGCCGAGTTTTTGGCCGAATACATCAGCCAGTCCACCGGCCACACCCTCCAGACAGAAGCCCTTGCCCCGGGGAGCGAAGCGCCCAAAGGCGCCATCACATTGGGACTGGATCCGGCCATCGGCAACCGGGAAGGCTATGTGCTGACCGTCAAAGCCGACCGGGTGACCCTAAACGGACAGACCGAGAACGGGGTGTTCTACGGTATACAAACCCTGCGTAAATCAATCCCCGCCGAAACCAAAGCCACCTCTATCCTATTGCCTGCCGGCAGCATCCAGGATGAACCCCGCTTCAGCTACCGGGGCATGCACCTCGATGTGGGCCGCCACTTCTTTCCCATTGAGTTCGTAAAAAAATACATAGACTTGCTGGCACTTCACAATATGAATACCTTCCACTGGCACCTCACCGAAGACCAAGGCTGGAGAATAGAAATAAAGAAGTATCCCAAGCTGACGGAAATTGGCGCCTGGCGCGACCGTACCGTTATCGGCCGGAACACCGAAGAGTATGACAACACCCGGTATGGCGGTTTCTATACGCAGGAGCAAGCCAAAGAAATCGTAAAATATGCCGGGGAGCGCTATATCACGGTCATCCCCGAAGTAGACCTGCCCGGACACATGCTTGCCGCACTGGCCGCCTATCCCGAAATGGGATGTACCGGTGGACCGTATGAAGTGTGCCCACGTTGGGGCGTATTCGAAGATGTGCTGTGCATCGGCAACGAAAAGTCCATGCAGTTCCTCGAAGATGTCATGGCCGAAATCATTGACATATTCCCTTCCAAATACATCCACATCGGCGGTGACGAAGCTCCCCGCACCCGTTGGGAAAAGTGTCCCAAATGCCAGGCACGTATCAGAACCGAA
Source organism: Bacteroides sp. AM41-16 (assembly GCF_003603495.1). Classification (NCBI taxonomy): domain Bacteria; kingdom Pseudomonadati; phylum Bacteroidota; class Bacteroidia; order Bacteroidales; family Bacteroidaceae; genus Bacteroides; species Bacteroides sp. AM41-16. Next base: position 8,905 of record NZ_QTNE01000022.1, read on the forward strand.
AAATTGAAAGCCGACAAGAACCATACTGCCGAAGACCGTCTGCAGAGCTATTGTATGACACGTATCGAAAAGCTCCTCAATAGTAAAGGACGCCAGATTATCGGCTGGGATGAGATTCTGGAAGGCGACGTCGCCCCCAACGCAACTGTTATGTCATGGCGTGGCTCGGCAGGAGGAATCAAGGCGGCCCAACTGGGACACGACGTGATAATGACACCCAATGACTATTGCTACTTTGATTATTACCAAAGTGAGGATACCCGGCACGAACCATTTGCCATCGGAGGCTTTGTCCCATTGGAGAAAGTATACAGTCTGAATCCTACCGCCTCACTGACCGAAGAACAAGCTAAGCACATACTCGGCACACAAGCCAACCTTTGGACAGAATACATCCCGACCAGCGAACAGGTAGAGTATATGGTTCTCCCCCGTATGGCCGCCCTTGCCGAAGTACAATGGACACAACTGGAAAAGAAAGATTATACAAACTTCACTACCCGACTGGCCGGACTCATCGGCCTCTACCGGAGAGACGGGCTCAACTACCGGGAACCCTTCCGACAGCAGGCAGACTCCACAGCGACCGAGAAGAAGTAATCAGAACTGGAAATAGATAAACGGCTGTATCTCCGAACTTTTCATCTGAATGACCAGATAGATTACAGCAAGCATCAGTACCGCCTTTCCCAACAAGGGGAGGCGGATTACTGTTTTTGTGCAAGCACGTTCCCAACTGTCGGGCACAAAATGCAGCAGATAGCCCAATGCCATCAGTGCAAACACTTCCCAATAACCCTCTACCAGCTGCGGGAAGAGTTGCGGACGGAAAGTAGTGAATATCTGCTTCAGCATATCCATTGATGTGGAGAACTCCGCATTACGGAAGAATATCCAGCAGAAACAAACAAAATGGAAAGTGACAAGCACTCCGAAGAAGCGGTGGATGCCATGGCTCTCCGTCCCCTTCTTACGCCCGGTAAGCGTCATCCAGAACTTATGGGCTGCAAGCGCAACGCCATGCATCATTCCCCAAAGTACAAAATTCCACGAAGCGCCATGCCACAAGCCGCCCAGGAACATGGTAATGATGAGATTGGCATATTGGCGGATTTTCCCCTTCCGGTTGCCTCCCAAAGAAATATAAAGGTAATCGCGCAACCAGCTGGAAAGCGAAATATGCCACCGCCTCCAAAATTCCGTAATGGAAGCGGACTTATAAGGGGAATCGAAATTGATATTGAAATGGAAGCCCAGCAACAAGGCAATGCCGATAGCCATATCACTGTAACCGGAGAAGTCGCAATAAATCTGCAAGGCATAGCCATAAACACCCATCAGATTCTCCACCCCCGAATAAAGAGTAGGATTATCAAAAATACGCTCTACAAAGTTAACGCTGATATAGTCCGATATAACCGCTTTCTTGAAGAGCCCACTCACGATGAGGAAGATTCCACGTCCGAACATCTCATTGGAGACAAACAGCGGGCGGCGGATTTGCGGAATGAAATCACGGGCACGTACAATAGGACCCGCCACCAACTGGGGAAAGAAAGAAACATAAAAAGCATAATCCAACAAACTGGTCAGAGGCGTTATCTGGCGACGGTACACATCTATCGTATAGCTCAACGACTGAAAAGTGAAAAAAGAGATGCCCACCGGAAGGAAAATATCCATTGTCGTGAACGTGCCTCCCGTCAGCGAGGCAAAAGTTTCGCCCAGAAAATTGGTGTACTTGAAGTAACACAACAATCCCAAATTGATGAACAGACTCAACACAACCCATGCCTTACGTAGCCAGGGAATAGCCTCGCGTGCCATCAAGCGTGCAATGAAAAAGTCACAGACCGTCACCAGTCCAAGCAGGAAGAAATAAGTGCCACTACTTTTATAATAGAAGTAATAGGAAAACAAGGTGACAAACAGCAAACGCGCCGTCGTCCGGCGTTGCAACAACAGATAAACCAATATAAAAGCGACAAACAGCCAGAGGAAAATACCACTGCTGAATATCATCGGGGCTTGCGGGTCATAAGTGAAGACATCGCGCAAACGGTCCAAGTCTATATTCAATCCGGATAAAAATTCGTCAATATTCCACATAATCGTTATAAGCTTTTAACAAGGCCTGGTAGAACAGCTCGCCTTGCAGGCGGTAACCGTCCGGCAAATAGTGTACATGGTCCGGACGCATCAATCCGGCTTCCTGCCAGTTGAGGCAGGCACGGTGGGTACCGCCAAGTATTTCGTACATGTCCCATACCGCCAATCCGTTTTCATCGGCATAGCGGCGGATAGTCTGCACGGCAACGGCAGTACGCGGATTAATCTTATAGGTTCGACGACGGCGACGCTGCCGGAAACTCTCGTAAGAGCCCGGAGGAGTGGTCATCAACATCGGTACATTCGGCAGTTTCTCGCGAAGCATGCGTACAAGGTCGTCCATCTGGCGATAGTGCAGCATTGTATTGTAACGGCGGTTATGGCTTTCGTTCGTCCCGAAGGAAAGAATAAGCAGGTCGGGATGCAGAGCCGCAATATCAGCAATACGGTCCGGACGGGTGAAAGTAGTACAAAATGCACCGTTGATACCTACATCGGTATAAGAGACTGCCCCGAAAGTGTCCTGCATCAACGCACCGGTGGTACGGGGGAAGATATGGCCGCGTATATGGCTGTCGCCCACATGTACGATGCGAAGCGTATCAGCGGAAGCGCCCAGCCGAGACAGACGCAACTTCTCCCAGAAAGGATTAAGAATACCCAGACTGTCGGTAAGTACATTCTCCTTCATTTGCCGGAATGCGGCGGGAAAAGTTATCAAAGGGACAGACACCGTATCCGTACGTTGGGAATAGAGGCAGAGAGTATCACAATCCGCTCCACCGGCATGACACGAAAGGCTGCCTGGCAATACATCTTGTGCATGGAGCGGCCCTATCGCCGCAATCAGCACCAGCACCGCGCAGCAAATCGTACATCGTAAATCCTCCTTATGGCTCCTCTTCATAGTAGGCCCTCCTTCTGTCATACTGTTCCTTACCATAAATCAAAGACTCATAAAGTAATCCCGCAAGATGCTTTCCACCACGGAAGTTGATGTGCGTATAATCATAATTGGCCAATGACGGCTTGGCATGCACCATGTCTGCCATACTGCCTTCCCCACCCATAGCCTCGAACATGTTCCAGAAAGCGACAGCCTCATCCGCCGCCAAATTCTGTTGATAACGAACCAGATTCTTGATGCCAGGCATGGTACGCAGCTCCCCTTCTTCGGTCTTATAGTCCCTATCGCCCACGCTGACTATGAGGATGGCTGCTTGCGGAAAGGCCTCCTTGAGATGCTGCACCGTTGTCTGCATGCCGGCAATGTACTTGTCGTAATTCCGTCCACGCTCTGTAGCCACATTCAGTCCGTACTGCAGGATTATCAAATCGTAAGGACGCTGTTCATTGAACTCACGCATCATCCACACGGGAACAGAGCGGAGGGAAAGGCCGGAGCTGCCACGCAGTGAGAAGTTATCCAGCACAATGCCGGAAGTACCGTCCATGGCAAGGCCATAAAACAAGGTGGAGTCCGCACTTTCCACCGTCCAACGGACAGAACCGATATTTCCCTCTACCGTCATCTCCTGCAAATCATCAATCGGCTCAAAAGTCTCGGTAGTTGCTTCGCCACGATTGACGCGGACAGAAAGGGTGGTTGTGCCACGGTTATAGAAAAAAATACTGGCACGCTGGCAAGTATCCAGACGGGAGGCATAGTTCTTCTGCCCCCGCAGTTCCACATAAGCACCGGTATTCGGAATAAAGTAATGTCCGGAGACTCCCAGCTTGCTACGGTCAAAGAACACGGAGTCCATGACAGAATGACTCTGCCATCCGCTGAAGGAATGACGCACTGTAGGACGGAAGCCACTGGTCATGGACGTAATGGTGACAAAACCTACTCCGCAACCGCCATATTTCTGCTGAAGCATCTCGCGTAAATCAGCCGTCAGAATATCCGCTTCGATAAAGGAGTCGCCGAAGTAGGCGATACGAACCGGACGGGGTGCTTTGGCAAGCTCGTCGAGCGCCTGATAGAACCGCGTCATGCCACGCATGGTAGAATCGCTGTAATCTTCAATGCACGTCATGCCCGCACGGCAGGTGTCCACAAAGGCGGGCTTCACCTTCGGGGGCGGAGGCAGCAGGCTGTCCGGCTCACTCACCGGCTTGGAAGGACGACGCACGTCCCCCAAGATATCCACACGCCTCAGCACACGGCCACCCATCGTAATACTTGGCAACAGATGCATCAGCAACAATGCACCCCATACGATAAACGCCAACAGACCCGTATATTTCAATGAATTCTTTTCCATACCTAATGTGGCCGCAAAGATATAGATATAGGTTGAAAAAATCTCTCCGGACAAAAAAGAATTATCCCCAAAGAAACAAGATTTTTTCTCCGGGGATAACGGTTATAGACAGAGCAGACCCGATTAAATGGTCTGTTCGATATTCCAAACAAAAGCACGGAGTCCGAGTTGCTCGGTCTCCTTGTCCATCCGGTGGAGCGCTTCGAGCAACGGAGCCACCTTAGCCTCATCTATGATAGTGATGATGGCGGAACACATACTGGGCCAGGCATGGCTGCCATAGTGCGGTTCCCCCGTCTTACTGCCACGCCCCTGTACTTGCTGCCAATAGCTGAAGCCGCGGCAGTTGTGGCGGTCAAGCAATGCCATGATACGTTCAAAGAACGCTTGGTCGAATGTTATAAATACTGATTTCACGCTATATAATGTTTAGTGATTAATGTTTAATGATTAACGGATAATGATTAATCATTGTTTACGTGGTTTCGTCATCTTCTCCTTATGCAACTGGTAATAATCATTCAGCTCACGGTCTTTCTTAATCTTCTTACGCGTGCGGCGGATACCAACACCTGCAAACGAGCAATAGAGTACGGGGACAAGAATCAATGTCAGAATGGTAGATACCGTCAGACCGCCAATTACGGCAACACCCAACGGACGCCACATCTCGGCACCTTCACCCTGCCCTACAGCCATCGGCACCATACCGAGGATAGTGGTCAGCGTAGTCATCAATACCGGACGCAAACGGCTGCGGCCTGCCGTGACTACAGAGTGAAGCACCGCTTGACCACGTTCGCGGCAAAGCGTGATGTAGTCGATGAGTACGATACCGTTCTTCACCACAATACCAATCAACATGATTCCACCCAAAAGCGACATCACATTCAAATTGGTTCCCGTAAAGAATAATGCCATCAACACACCGCTGAATGCAAATGGAATGGAAAACATGATGATGAACGGATAGCTCAAAGACTCAAACTGAGCTGCCATCACAATGAATACGAGAATAACAATCAATACAGCCAGCGTTCCCAAGTCGGAGAATGAATCCTGTTGGTCCTCATACGAACCCGAAATCTGGATAGAAACACCACTTGGTAGGTCCATCTTATCAATTATAGCATTACCATCGGCCACCACATCGCCCAAAGGTGCTCCCGAAATAACCGCAGATACAGTAACAATACGCTCACGGTCTTTACGTTCGATGGTAGGAGGAGCAGAACGCTCGACTACTTTGCCGAGGTCTTTCACGCGGATACCCTCACCGGAAGGCGTATAAATAAGGATGTTCTCCAAATCTTCAATCTTTGTACGGAATTCGGGAGCGTAACGCACACGGATGTCGTACTCGTCACCATCTTCGCGATAATAAGATGCCAAAGCACCATTTACACGATTACGCAGATAGTTGGAGGCAGTAGAAAGATTCAAGCCATGCAATGCCAGCTTCTCACGGTCAAAGTCCACCTGATATTCGGGCTGATAATCCTGACGGCTGATGTTCACTTCACTCACACCTTTCACCTGCAACAATTTCTCTTTCAGTTCGGCTGACACTTTGTCCGTAGCGGTGAAGTCGTAACCATAAACCTCAAAGTCGGCACTTGCCTGGGCGCTCATGCCGCCTGTGCTACCGCCCAGAATAACCTGCGCCTTGTCCAATTCGGGATACCCCTTCAAGTCCTCACGCATTTCGTCGCAAACGGTTTCCAGTGTCACGTCACGGTCTCCCGGACTCACCAGACTGATATTGAAACTAATGATATGACTACCGTTGTCCTGCATGGAAGCAAACGTATTGTCAGAGTCCGCCTGCCCCACAGTGTAGTTGCAAACTTTCATCATATCTCCGTAGCGCGTCATCCACTTGTTTGTCAGTTCCGAAGCCAATGCTTCCGCACGCTCCACACGGGCCCCGATGGGCAACTGAAGGTTGATACCGATGCGGCTATTGTCTGCTGCCGGGAAGAACTCGGTACCGATGTACTTGGCACAGAACAGACTTGCCACAAAGAATGCGGCACAGCCTGCCATAACCGTCAGACGATGGCGCACAGCCCAGTTCAACCGGTTCTGATACCACACGTCAAGACCGTCCAGCGCACGCTGAATCGGCGTATAGAGCGTAAGGAACATCTTACTCTGCTTTTTCTGCAAACGCAGAAGCTGCGCACACATCATCGGGGTGAATGACAAGGCTGAAACTGTGGAAACCGTCATAATCACACACATCATCCATCCCAACTGACGGAATAACACACCGGACATACCACTTACCATCGTCAATGGGAAGAATACCGCAATCATAGTCAGCGTAGATGCAATTACGGAGATGGCCACCTCGTTCGTGGCATGTATCGCTGCCTGCTTCGGTTCGGAACCCCGTTCAATATGGGTCGTTACATTCTCGAGTACCACAATGGCGTCGTCCACCACGTTACCAATAGCAATAGAGAGACAAGAGAGCGAGATGATATTCAGTGAACCGCCGTCGATGATACCCAGATAGATGAACGAGGCAACCAGTGACATCGGTATGGTGATACAAATAATGACCGTGGCACGCCAACGCCCCAAAAAAACGAACACCACCAAGATAACGAACAGCATAGCGTACATAATGGTTTCCTCCAAGCTGTCTATTGTATTCAAGATGTTATCGGAAGTATTGACAATGATCCCCAGCTTCACATCGCTCGGCAGTGACTTCTGCAACTGCGGCAACATATCAATTACCTTCTGCGAAATAGCTACAGAATTGGCACCCGATTGTTTCTGCACCACAATCATAGCGCCCTGCACACCGTTGCTATACGTCTTCTGTGCACGTTCCTCCACAGAGTCCACAACTTTTGCCACATCGCGCAGATAGACGGAAGCACCGTTGTGCGTACCTACCACGATGTTCTCCATCTCTTTGGGATCCTTGAACTCACCTTCCACACGCAGCGAATAGGTATTGCTACCTACATCAAACGTACCGCCCGGCGTATTCCGGTTTTCGGCACTGATAATAGAGCTGATAGTTTCTACAGAAAGGTTGTAGGCATCCAGTTTATTGGGGTCGCAATATACATTGACCTCACGCTTGGGGGCACCCGAAATGGACACCGTACCCACACCGGGCACACGCGCCAAGGGATTCGCCACGTTGTCATCCAATATTTTGTAAAGAGCCGGCTGGCTCTCCTCTGCCTGCACGGAGAGCAGCAGGATAGGAATCATGTCCGTACTGAACTTGAAGATGATGGGAGTTTCGACCTCATCGGGCAGCATGGAGCTCACCATGTCCAGTTTATCACGCACGTCGTTCGTCAGCACGTCTATGTCATATCCATACTCAAACTCCAGCGTAATCACGGAAATATTCTCCGACGAACGGGAAGTGATATGCTTCAAGTTGCTGACCGAATTCAGCACGTTTTCCAACGGACGGGTCACGTTATTCTCGATGTCCGAGGCACTGGCACCCTGATAGGTCGTCATCACCATAATGGTGTTGGTCTCGATGTCCGGATAAAGGTCTACCGGCAATTTCGACAGAGAGAACAGACCAAATATAGCCACTGCCAGGAAGCAGAGCGAGGTCATAATCGGTTTCTTAACCGCTCCTTCGTATAAACTCATAAGATTAATTCTTTAATTTGCCAATGTGCTAATATGCTAATTGGCTGCGCAATGTAGCTACATCGGCACATTAGCATATTATCACATTACCACATTACCATATTATTTTTCTACCTCGACTTCCACACCATCGGCTAATTTAGACTGCCCAGCAATAACAACTTGAGAGTTATTGTCTACACCGGAAATCAACTCATACTCCGTATCCATACGACGGCCAAGCTCTACCTTATTATAAGACACCTTGCCGTTCTTGTAGACATAGACATAGCGGTCGCCTGAACCGGCACGCTTCACAATGGCCAGGTCGGGAACAACCACGTGGTCCTGTGTTCCGAAGTTCAGCGTGGCGCGGGCAAACATTCCCGGACGTACGCGCTGATCACGGTTGACAAGCTGTATCTCTACCGGGAAAGTACGGGTAGCCGGGTCGATGGTAGGATAAACAAGGCTGATTTTGCCTTCGAACTCCTCGTCACCATAGACATCTACTTTCACGGATACGGGAGCGCCCTTCTTCACTTTGGTAAAGTAGCCTTCGGATACGTTGATGTATAGTTTTACCGGAGTGATTTGCTCCACTACCAGTACCGGTTCTCCACCGCTATACATATCTCCGTTATCGTAATTGCGTGCCGTCACCACCCCGTTAATGGGACTGAGCAACGAGGTGTTCTCCAAGAGATTCTTATAGGAAGTCTCACGGATGTCGAGATTCATCTTGGCGGTATCCCACTCCGACTTGGAGGCACCGCCTACCTTATACAACTCGTCAATACGCTTGAACTCTATCTGCTGGTTGTCCAACTGATATTTTATCTGCTTCAGATTGGCAGCATCCATGCTGACCAGCTTCTGGCCTTTCGACACGCGGTCGCCCACCTCCACAAAGATGCGGTCTATACGCACCGGAGAAGAGGGAGCAATATTGTTTTTTACTTCGGCTTCCACCGTAGCGGTGTATTCCTGAATCTGTTCCACGGGACGGGACGACACCTCGGCCAGTTTCACCCTCGGCTTCTCGTCCACCTTCTCAGCAGCAGCTTTATCACTACCTCCGCTACATGCCCCCAACATGGCAACAACCAGCAGGGCCATCCATTGAAAACCTTTTTTCATATCGTTGTTCTTATTTCTATTCTTCATTCTTAGTTCTTCATTCTTCGTTCTCTGCAATATAATCCTTTCCCAGCACTTGGTCAAGGTCAGCCTTCGCTACCAGATAATCATAGATGGACTGATTGTAAGTCAGTTCAGCCTCCGTAAGCTGCACTTGTGATGTGTTCAGTTCCAACACCGTACCTTTACCTACCTCATAGCGTTTACCGGCAATCTGCACAGCTTTCTGTGCCTGCATCACATTCTCGCGGTTGCTGACAACCTGCTCAGAACTGGCAGCCATGTTGTTCTGGTAGCTGGTAATCTGCATGTTCAGCTTTCGCTCTGTGTCCAGACGGTTCTGCTCCAACTGACGTATCTGAATACGGTTGGACTTGAGCTTGGTGAAATTGCTTGCCTTATACAAAGGAATACTCAGCGTAAACATCAGTGCGGAACTTCCGCTCCAATTATAATCGAGGATGTTCCAATCCTCGTTGTAGAGTGACTGGTACTGGTAAGAATAGTTCATACCCAAAGTAGGCATGAAGTTGGCACGGAGTGACTTGATGTTCTGATTGAGCATCTTCCGGTTCAAGTCCAACTGCTTCATCGTCGTATTATTGTTCAGATTGGCAGCGGGCTGATTCAGTTCATTGGCAAACAGCTCCGTCTCATAGTTGCCGAGATTGTCGGCAATCTCTATATCCACATCGGCCGTTACCCCCATCAGTACCTTCAACTGCAACTTGGACAACGTCACGGCATTACCCGCCGAAATCACATTCGGCTTAATGCTGCGCATCTGCACCTCGGCACTGATTTTATCGAACTCACTGACGGCACCCTGCTGATACTTGGCATTGACAATGTTGTAGTTGTCTTCCGCCAGCTTATAGCTCTTCTGCAACACATCGTAGGAGTCTTGCGTCAGCATCAGCTGATAGTAACCCTTAGTTACCTGGTTCACCAAGTCCAGCTTAGAAGCCCGTGACTTTTCCACAGCCAGTTCAATGTCTGTCTTCGTCATCGACATGGCCTTATATACGCTAGGGGCGAATATGGGCAAACTGATATTCAGCACCCCGCTTACCGTATTCGAATTGTCCATACCCATCTTGAACGACTGTCCACCAAGATTCATCTGTGCCGCACTGATGGTATGATTCCACGTACCGTCAATGCTTGCCTGCGGAAGCAAGTTCTGCCAGGTTTCCTTGTGAGTCACTTTCTTCAAAGCAATTTCTTCCTCCGCCACCTTTATGGTAGGATTGTCGCTTAAAGCAATCTCCAAGGCACGGTCAAGGGTCAGGGTCAGGGTATCCTTTGCCTCTTGTGCGCGCACATAGCCGCCGGCATACAGCACAGCAACTGCCAACAGTAGTGCTCTTCCTACCCAAAATCTCTGCATCTTCATAAATCAAAAATAGATTATTTATTAAAACTACTCCTTCGTTTCATCCGGCTTTACTTGATTCTTGCGATATTCGCAGATAAAGTCCTCCAGGACACGGGCACCCTTCTCCGTAGAGATACCGCGCAAGAAAGTGAACATGATAGATTCGTACACTTCAAGGAAAGAATACTCATTGCAGATGTCCGAATTCATCAGCAAATCGAGCTGGTCGCGCACGAGCAGATTGATAATGGCGAAATTCACATCATCACGAAAAATGCCTTGCTTCACGCCCTCTTTGAAGAAGTTCACTGTATCTTCCGAGCTCCGGTTCCGATTGTTCTTCATCAACTGATAAGCCTTGGGATATTTCTTGATATCCTCGAAAAACTTCTTGTTCGTGGCATGAAAACGCTCTATGCTCCACTGATAACATCTCAACAAAACTTCCAATACGTTACTGGAAGTCTCTATTACTCCTTTCACAAAAATATCACCATCCTTCTGGGACTTCAGGATACATTCTTCCAACAAGGTTTCCTTGTCCGGAAAAACTTCGTAGAGAGTGCGCTTAGAGATACCCAAAGATGCGGCAATCTCATCCATCGTGATACTTTTTATTCCATTTGTTGTAAATAATTCTACGGCGGCCAGAATGATACGTTCCCTCAGTTCCACCCGTGATGTTGAATGCTTCGTGTGTTCGCCCATTTTTCTTCCCTTTCTAAACTAAAACTATTTTTATTCATTATCGGAATAAAACGGGACAAATATAGAAAGAAAACTCAATTCGCCAATTAAGTTTCCTTTCTTATTGTTAACAGATTAATAATTATTATGTTTCTGGCAGATTTATTGGGAAGTTCCTAATAATCAAACTTTGTCCGGTTGAGGAAAGCGACTGTCTTATGGATTTCCTTATACATCACGATGTCTTCCTTCACAAAAGGGACTTCCTTGCGATATTCGTGCAGGAAACGCTCCAGAACGGGAGAAGTCTTTGCCGGACGGCGGAAGTCGATGCCTTGAGCGGCATTCATCAGTTCGATGGCAAGGATATGCTCCAGATTGTCCATAATGCGATAAAGCTTAGTAGCTGCATTGGCACCCATGCTGACATGGTCTTCCTGCCCGTTGGAGGAAACGATGGAGTCGCTGCTGGCGGCATAGCAGTACATCTTATTCTGGCTTACCATAGACGCGGCAGCATATTGCGGAATCATGAAACCGGAGTTCAGACCGGGATTGGCCACAAGGAATTCCGGAAGTCCACGCAGCCCCATGATAAGCTGGGCGATGCGCCGCTCGGATATATTGCCCAACTCTGCCAGGGCAATGCCGAGAAAGTCGTAGGAAATGGCAAGCGGCTGGCCGTGGAAGTTACCGCCCGAGATGATACGGTCCTCATCGGGGAAGATGGTGGGATTGTCCGTCACAGAATTGATTTCCGTCAGCAGGACGGAAGCCACGTAACGGATGGCGTCTTTCGTGGCCCCATGCACCTGAGGGATGCAACGGAACGAATAAGGGTCTTGTACATGCTGCTTGGGACGGGCTATCAGTTCGCTGCCTTCCAATAGTTTGCGGAAGTTGGCACCCGTTTCTATCTGGCCCTTGTGTGGACGGATCTGCTGGATACAGTTCATAAACGGGTCTATACGCCCGTCGAAAGCTTCCAGAGAAAGGGCGGCAATCAAGTCGGCTTTCTTGGAGAGACGGAAGGCTTTGAGAAGGGCAAAGACACCGTTGGCACTCATAAACTGGGTGCCGTTGAGTAATGCCAATCCCTCTTTACTCATCAGCTTCACCGGTTCCCAACCGAACTCGTCGAGCACACTGATAGCCTCGCGCTTCTTTCCTTTATAATAGACATCGCCCACACCGATAAGCGGCAGGAAGAGGTTGGCCAGAGGAGCCAGGTCGCCGGAGGCGCCCAGTGAGCCACGGTCATAAACGATAGGCATCACGTCGTTATTGAAGAAATCGAGGATGCGCTGCACGGTGATGACCTGCACACCGCTATGCCCCAAAGAGAGAGCATGCGCCTTGAGCAACATCATCAGTTTGATGATGACCGGGCGTATCTCCTCGCCCACACTGCAAGCATGGCTCTTGATGAGATTTTCCTGCAAGGTGCCCAGCTCGTCCGACGAAATGCTCTTACTGCACAACGAGCCGAAACCGGTGGTAATGCCATACAAGGGTTCTTCCGACTCCGCAATCTTCTTGTCCAGATAATCGCGGCACTTCTGTATCCGCAGCTTGGCTTCCGGAGCCAGCTCCAGTTTCAGATTTTCATTGATGATACGTTCGATGAGGTCGAAGGTCAACTCACCGGAACCTACATAATAGACATTCTTCATACTTTCAGCTCTTGATTGATTTCGTCCAACAATTCCTTTTCTTTCGCACAAGCCAAGTGTTCCAATTCGTCGGCTTCACTTTGGAGCTTGGACACAAACTCCTTGTCCTTCAGCGAACCCAGGTTGATGCGTACATTCATCAGTGCGCCCAGCACAGCCGAACGGGCAGACATCATGGCCACACAAGCATCCGTAACGGCATTGCGGTTGCCCAGGCGAGCTACATCCATGATAACCGTCATCAGCTCATACGCATTGCGTGCCACCTGCATGGGAACAAGGGCGGCAAACTTGGTAGCCTCCTGGATGGCAGTACTGCGCGCCGCCTTTTCCTCATCCGTAGCTTTCGGCATCTTGAAGCAGGCAAACACCTTGTCGTAGGCTTCAGAGTCGCGGTCTATATCTTCTACAAAAGCCCCCTTTTGCTGCAAGGCAACTCCGGAGATATGGCGCATCAGCTCTTCGTGAAGTTCATAACCTTTCTTACCGATGGTGAGGTTAGCAACCATAGCGGCAAGAGCAGAAGCAATAGCACCGTTCAAAGCGGCAATACTACCGCCACCGGGGACGGGATCGCTACCCGCCACTTTATTCAAAAATTCCTTTACTGTCAAATCAACTAACATGATATTAAATATTAAAGATTAAGGATTAAGAGGGGATATCAGCACTTCTTAAAGTACAGGATAAAGCACTCCCCCCTTTATGGTGGTATTGACACAATTCATACCTACATAATAAGGTAAAAAGTGATAATTATCCGTATTGAGCACTACGAAGTTTCCTTTCTTACCCACCTCGATACTACCAATGCTGTCCGCACGGTTCAGAGCGGCCGCACCGTTCAAGGTCAGAGCAGTGATGGCCTCTTCAATACTCATTTTCATATAAATGCACGCCAAGGCAAATGTCAGGGGGATGGAACCGGAGAAACAACTGCCCGGATTGAGGTCGGTGGCAAGGGCCACGGCACAACCAGCATCAATCATTTCGCGCCCACGAGCATAGGGTTCCTTCAAAGCAAAGGCTGTCAGCGGAAGAAGGGTCGCCACAACTCCCTTGTCGGCCATGGCGTGGATGTCCGCATCCGAAGCATGCAGCAGATGGTCGGCAGAGACGGCAGAAAGTTCAGCAGCCAGTCCGGCACCCCCTAATGGTACAATCTCGTCGGCATGGAGTTTCAAGGCAAGTCCCATTTCCTTGGCTGCCAGCAAAAGGCGACGGGACTGCTCGATGGAGAAAACGCCCTGCTCACAGAAGACATCGCAGAACTCTGCCAAATTATTATGAACCACTACGGGCATCACTTCGCGGATAATGTAGTCCACGTACTCGTCCGTCTGTCCGTTGTATTCTGCAGGCACAGCATGTGCACCGAGAAAAGTGGAGACAACGTCTACACGCTTGTGCTCGTCATTATTAAGGCTACGCATCACCCGAAGCTGCAGGAGCTCGGTTTCCTTGTCCAGACCGTAGCCGCTCTTTCCCTCTACGGTAGTCACTCCCATAGCACTCATCTGCTTCAGAAAGCCCTCCGCCTTGCTGCGCAGCTGGATGAAATTGCATGCACGGGTAGCTTTCACCGTACTCACGATGCCTCCTCCACGTTCCATGATGGACATGTAACTCTCTCCCTTCAAACGCCAGGAGAACTCCTCGGCACGCTCGCCACCAAACACAAAATGTGTGTGTGAGTCCACAAAGCCGGGTAGCAGACACTTGCCGCGGGCATTGTAATGCCAGTAGTGCTGATAATAGCCGTCACGCTCCTCTCCACGGTTAGGTCCGACGTAGGTGATGATGCCATCGGTCACTTCCACCGTAGCATTGTCGATGATGCTCAGTTGCTCCATCTCCTTGCCGCAACGGGCAGAAAAGCCGAGGGGGGTCACTACACGGGTATTGAATATAATAAGGTTTTCTGTCATAAAGCCTCTCTCCTAACCCCTCCCCCGTAGGGAGGGGAATTAAGTTAGTACTATTTAATTCGGTTACATTCGTGCTTCTAAGACTTGCTCCATGGAGAAGTTCTCCAATCCCAGATAGTAGGACGCTGTATCTATCAAGGCCTCCATCGGCACCAGACCGATAATCTCACTGCCCACAATGCTGACGCCGTAGCGGCGGGCTTCCACACGCACCAGCTCGAAGGCACGGTAGAGGGCGGTGCGGGTATAGTCCGTCATGTTGATGGATACCTGCGTGATGCCGCGGTCCTTCAACTCCACTCCCATTGCCTTGCAATAACGCAGTCCTCCGCCGATGAAACGGATTTTCTTAGCGATGTCATGGGCTATCTCCAGACTGGGGGTATTGAGGTTGATGTTATAGGCCACCAAAGGCATGCGGGCACCGATAGCCACTGTGCCTGCGGTGGGATGACGTTCGGCCAGTCCGAAGTCGGGATGCCATTCCGGTTGCTTTATCTTCTCGGCCATACCTTCGAACTCCCCTTTACGGACAGCAGCCAAATTCTCCCGATGAGGGGCAGAAGCAGACTTTTCATATAAGAAGACGGGAAGATTGTAACGTTTTGCAACCTCCTTGCCCACTTCTTTGGAGAGGGCAACGGCTTCTTCCATCGTCACATTCCGGATGGGGATAAAAGGTACTACATCTACAGCACCCATACGAGGATGCTGTCCCTGATGGTGATTGAGGTCTATCAGCTCTACCGCCACGCCGATAGCTTCGAGCACAGCATCACGAAGCGGTTCCGGCTCGCCCACTACGGTCACCACAAGGCGGTTGTGGTCTTCATCGTTACTGTAATCCAACAGTTTCACACCTTGTTTGCCCCGAAAAGGAGCTACTATCTTATCTATCTTCTGCAAATCGCGCCCTTCGCTGAAATTGGGGACGCATTCCATAATCTTATTCATAATGCTCTTTAAAAAAAATATATATACTCTGATTTTTCAGACGCAGATGACGCGGATTCTTTTTATCGGAATACAGAGACGTCGGGATTCTTTTGAAAGAAAAAATCCGCGTTATCCGCGTCTAAAAAATGAAATCATCACTTTACTTACTCCTTCACCACTTTCTGCACCAACTTCTCATCAGCCACATACGGCATCGTGATATGATAGCCGTCTGCATGCGTACGGTTAAACTCCTCGCTCGTCTCCATAGCATGCGGATTGCGTGCCCACGAACGGCGGGCCACACCACCCATCACATCCCACAACATAGCGGAACGCAGGATTTCGTCTACCCGCTCACTACCGTCGCACACCATGCCGAAACCGCCGTTGATGGCTTTTCCGATACCTACGCCACCTCCATTGTGCAAGGCCACCAAGCTCATGCCACGCGCACAGTTTCCAGCAAAACACTGCACCGCCATATCTGCCATGACATTACTGCCGTCCTTGATATTGGATGTTTCACGGAATGGAGAGTCTGTACCGCTGACATCGTGATGGTCGCGTCCCAACATAATGGGGCCGACCTCTCCCTTACGCACCATTTCATTGAAGCGCAAAGCTATATTCATACGTCCCACGGCATCCTGATAAAGAATACGAGCCTGCGTGCCTACCACCAAGTTGTTTTTCTCCGCATCACGAATCCAATTATAGTTATCCAAATCTTGCCCGCGACGTGTAGGGTCGATACATTCCATCGCCGCACGGTCGGTCTTCACCAAGTCTTCATGTTTTCCACTGAGGCACACCCAGCGGAACGGACCATAACCATAATCAAACAGTTCCGGTCCCATTATGTCTTCCACATAGCTGGGAAAGATGAAGCCGTTCTTATCATCTCCGTCCCGAGCAATTTCGCTCACGCCGGCATCGTAGACGGCTTTCATGAAGGAGTTCCCATAATCGAAGAAGTACGCGCCGTGTTCCACCAGCCTTTTTATAGCCTTGAAATGACGCTCCAAGGAAGCATCCACCAGACACCGGAACTTCGACGGATTCTCGTGCAGCATATGGGTACGCTGCTCAAACGTCAGTCCGGCAGGACAGTAACCGCCCTCATAGATGGCATGGCAGGAAGTCTGGTCGGAAAGTAAATCTATGTGCAACTGCTTCTGCACCGCATATTCCAGCAAATCGACGACATTGCCGTGATAGGCCACAGAAACCGGGCGACACTCGTCCATAGCTTGTCGAGCCAGCGAAAAGGCTTCTTCCAGAGAATCTGTAACGTGTCCCACCCAGCCCTGGGTATGGCGGGTTTCGATGCGGGAAGCATCCACCTCGGCAATGATTGCCGCCGCCCCTGCCATCTCGGCAGCTTTGGGCTGCGCACCGCTCATGCCTCCCAGACCGGAAGAAACAAACAAGCGTCCGCGCAAATCGCCGTCCTGCGGAATGCCCAGTTTCAGACGGCCTGCATTCAGCAACGTGTTGAACGTGCCGTGCACGATGCCCTGCGGACCGATGTACATCCAGCCGCCGGCAGTCATCTGCCCGTAGTTGGCAACGCCCATCTGCATAGCGGTGTGCCAGTCCTTCTGATTATCATAGAGCCCCACCATCAGCGCATTGGTAATGATGACACGGGGCGCCTCGGGCTTGGACTTGAAAAGCCCCAACGGATGTCCGCTTTCGATGACCAGTGTCTGTTCGCGCGTCAACACTTCGAGGTACTGCTTGATGAGCCGGTATTGCATCCAGTTCTGGCAGACCTGTCCCGTCTCACCATAGGTAACTAATTCATACGGATAAAGGGCGATGTCGAAACAAAGATTATTGTCAATCATCACCTGGAATGCCTTGCCTTCAATGCAGTTCCCCTTGTATTCGTCGATGGGTTTCGCTTTGAGGTCGCCCTGCGGGCGGTAGCGGTAGCCATAGATACGTCCACGTGTACGCAGTTCTTCCATGAACTCCGGAGCGAGGGTTTCGTGCAGCTCTTTGGGGATGTAGCGCAAAGCGTTCTTCAATGCCGTAGCCGTCTGCGCAGGGGTAAGGGTGTAGCCACGGTCGGGTGCCCGCCGGATACCCTCGACAAAGGAAGGATAGGAAGGCAATGTTTTACTTAAGGTTATCTCCATGTCCTATAAAGATTAAGGATTTACAAAGTGTCAGCCCACAAGGGTTATATTTGCCGCAATATAGAAATAAATCCCGACATTCGCAATGGAATGCCGGGATTATTTATCTTTTAGTCAGAAACCAACAAAGAGGAATTCTATTTTAAAGCCATTTTATTGATTTTCATTATCTGATAGACACCTTCATAATCGGCGGCAAATCCGTCATCGGCTTTGCCCATATCGATTACTTCCAACTCTACGTATACCGGTTTTCCGTTTTTAACTCCTTTCGTCATATCATCATATTTTTGCATGAGTTCTCCGGTCTCATCCACAATCCAATAATCGGCAGAATCTCCTTCGGCCTTGAAGGAACGCACCTCATGGCCGATGACCAGCTCGCCTTTTACCGACAAAAGTTTCTTGGCAGGGGTAAGCACCGCGGCAGGTATTGTTTCTTGATTCAGTGCTTCATTGTTCCTGGCATATTTCAAGAGCAACTCTCTTCTTTTGAGAATCAGGCTGTCCTGCGTCAGTTTTTCTATTGTCAGCGTATCCGTGAAGGAAATATCCTGGTGATTGCCGATGCTGGTACCTGAAAGCAACAACCGGTTTCCTACTTTTTTCCATGCCTCATATTTCAAGGTGGCCATGTTAATGGAAGAAGCGCTTCCGTCCCCATCAAGAACGAAACCTTGCTGCATGCCGGGCATTCCCGGAACCGGCTCCACCCAGGAGCCTTCAATGGAGGCGTTGTTGCAAGCAGTTAAAGCAACCATGCCAAGAACAGCAGTTAAATCTCTCAATCTTTTCATATCTCTTCTCTTTTTAAAACTATATTTCTAAACAAAGGAGCTCTTGTATTTCCTCTATTCTCTTGCAAAAATAATGTTTTTACGGGGGGGGCCACGCACTGAAGAGTCTTTTTTTCGCAAAACAATTTATGAATATTTATTTGGAAATTATTCAAACTAGCATTACCTTTGCACCGAAATTCAAAAACGATATGAACCAGTACTTAACTACAACATACAATACGCGCAATGCTGCATGGGGCAACAAGACCTTATGCGGCCATTTCATAGTGCACGTACATTGGTTCAGCGGATTCATTTAACTACCCTGCAATTTACATTTTACTATTTTGCACTTCCCTTACCGAGAAAAGGAAGGGGAAATGCCGTGTATGGAGTTTCCGTTCGAAGAAACCGGACTAACCTATGTATTCACCCAAAAAAGAAGAAAACTTATGTTTACAATTATATCCATCATGTTTATAGGAATCGGTATCGGATACCTGATGCGTAACGTACAAATGTTGCAAAAAGTGGAGAAAAGCGCCTCGCTCACCATCTTACTGCTACTCTTTGTACTCGGTGTATCCATCGGTTCCAACCGTCTGATTGTTGACAACCTGGGAAGATTCGGGTGGCAGGCCGCCGTACTGGCCTCACTGAGCATTACGGGCAGCATGTTGGCCTCACTGATGGTGTTTCACCTATTTTTCAAGAAAGGAGAGAAGAGATGAAGGGAAGTTTGACGGTTGTTGCATTTTTCTGTGCCGGCTGCCTGATGGGAGTAGCCAATGATTTTCAGTTCGACCTGCACGACTTATCCATGTATGTGCTCTATGCATTGATGTTCCAGGTGGGCATCGGCATCGGGAGCAACAAGAAACTGAAGGAGCTGGTCAAGAGCCTGCGGCCCAAAATGCTTTTGGTGCCGATGGCCACCATTGTGGGAACGCTGTTGTTCTCTGCCTTCGCCAGTCTGCTGTTGAGCCAATGGAGTGTGTTCGACTGCATGGCGGTGGGTAGCGGATTTGCTTATTATTCGCTTTCCTCCATTCTGATTACGCAATTCAAGGAACCTTCCATAGGCCTGCAACTCGCCACGGAACTGGGTACCATCGCCCTGCTTGCCAATATCTTCCGTGAAATGATGGCTTTGCTGGGTGCACCGCTCATCCGGAAATATTTCGGCAAACTGGCACCCATATCGGCGGCAGGGGTCAATTCGATGGATGTACTTCTACCCTCCATCACCCAATATTCCGGAAAGGACGTGATTCCTATCGCTATATTCCACGGAATATTAATTGATATGAGTGTACCGGTATTCGTATCCTTCTTCTGCAATCTGTAAACAGCAGGCCGAAAAAGGGGGATAAGGCCTCATTGTATTCATACTGTAACAACGTGAACAACAGCGACTTCTCACTGCAAAGTGAGTGCATGCTTTTTGCAGTGCCACTGCATACCGTTTGCAGTGATACTGCAACTGCTTTGCAGCGCGGCTGCAACGGGTTTGCAGTGACGCTGCAAAAGATGTGCAGTGACTTTGCAGCCGGTCACCAAGCTACCGCATACTCGTAGTGGTCGAACTTAGGCTTGGTGCCTATGCCTACTGCTTTGAATACCCGGGCTATCCGCTGCTGTTCTTCGGGAGAGATAGGGCGCTCGCCCTTGCGGCAATGATAGTAATAGCGTTCGCAAGAGAAGCATCCCATCACGCGATGGCGCACGGTGAAAAGCAGCTTGGTGGGTACTTCGTCGAAAAGATGCGTCATACCGCGGGCATAGTGCAGCTGCTCGCTGGAGCGGTAACGGGCACAAGTGGAGGACCCGGACAAGCTGCTGACATAAAAAGGATTCACCGCACGAACGGACTGTGGCTGGGGGGCTTCACTCTCGGACAACAGTTGTGCCGCTATCGCCCGCAGGCAGGAAGAGGCTTTGGGGCACTTTCCGTTACCCGCAAAGCAGTATTCGTACCCATCGGGCACGTCTTGCAATAATATCATCTTATTAATGATTAATGGTTAGTGATTAATGGACGGAGTGCACGCAGATACTTGCCGATGACCTCTGCCGACTCGCTTGTTTCTTTCTCGAATTCGGCGTGCAGTGTCGGGTATCCGGCAAGCAGTTGCATCATTCGCTCACGCCCCACGAACTCGGACTTTCCGGTTTCGGGATTCAGTTCGTAATAGACGCGGGCATGCACCAGTCCCGAAGCATTGATGGCGTCTCCCACTTCACCGCCCAATCGTGTGGCATCATCGGGAGTCATGGTACTGGTGGCTGCTTGTCCCACAGGCTGTGCACAGAAGTAAACCTTTCCGCCGAGCCACATGGCAGGTGCATACCACTGCCCGAAGCGATAACGCTTATAGCGCATCTTACGGCAATTGACATAAAGCGAGGTATCTACCCGTACAGCATAACAACGGGACTTCAAATAACGGCAAAGACCGGGATTGTCGTCTACCGTAATACGATAATCGGCACCGCCCATGAGGTAAATCTGGTTCTTTGTACGCTTCTCAATCTTCAGCGTGGTAACCGTATCGCCACGGTTCTCCACCAACTCTTTCAGATTGGAATACATTACCTGTTGCGCCACCGCCGGCAAAACCGCCAGCAACATCAGAACGCCTGACAACCAACTCTTCTTCATATCCCAACCTCCTCTTTTCTGAAACTTTGTTTTAGTGAGCGAAAGGTACATTTTTTATCGGAAGTAGACAAAAAATCGCGGAAAAAACAATTGGAAATGTATATCTTTGCCTTAAACTTAACATGTATGGAGCAAATAAATACGATAGATAAAATCAGCGCCGTCTACCGCAACACGGCAGAAGAGGCAAGACAAGAACTGAATAAAGTACAACAGAAGATTTACCGCATCGGCAGCCTGCGCCTGCTGCTATTTGTGGCAGGAGTAGTAGGAATTATCTATTTCTGGAGCGAGAGCTGGGGTATACTGGCCTGCATTGCCCTCATCACCCTACTGCCGTTCCTATTTTTAATGAAATACCACAACCGGCTGTTCCATCGCAAGGACTATCTGGAAAAGAAGATGGAAATCAACGAGCAGGAACTCGCCGCTCTGGATTACGATACGTCTTCTTTCGATGACGGCGAAGCATACATCGACCCCACCCATCTCTACACCTATGATTTGGATGTTTTCGGTCCGCATTCCCTTTTCCAGTACATCAACCGTACCTGCACACAGCCCGGGAAACACCGCCTCGCCCACTGGCTGGGGAAACATCTCGAGAGAAAGGAAGAAATCATCCGCCGACAAGAAGCCGTCAGTGAACTGGCTCCGGAACTGAAATTCCGTCAGCGCTTCCGTATCCTCGGCCTGCTGTACAAAGGAAAAGCCGCCGATGAAACAGAACTGTGCCAATGGGCGGAAAGTCCGAGCATCTTCCGGAGCCGGAAATTACTGCGCCTCCTGCCGGTACTGGTGACGGGAGCCAACCTCATCTGCCTCGCACTCGTCATGGCAGGAATTCTGTCCGCAAGTATCTACGGCATCATCTGGACCTGCTTCGTCATCGCCGGCTTCGGCTTCACTGGCAAAGTCACCAAGATGCAGGCCATCTATGGCAAAAAACTGCAAATTCTCTCCACCTACGCCGCCCTGCTCCACCTCATGGAAAAGCAGCCTGCACAAGCCACCCTGCTCAAAGAGATAAGACAACAGATTGACGGAGAAAAACGGAAAGCCTCCCACTCCATCAGCAGGCTGAACAAGCTCATGGATGAACTCGACCAACGCAACAATGTCTTTATGTACGTCATTCTGAACGGCCTCTTCTTCTGGGAACTGCGTCAAATCATGCGCATTGAAGCCTGGAAAGAGCAATATGCCGCTGAACTGCCCGGGTGGCTCGATGCCATCGGACAAATGGATGCGCTCAACTCACTGGCAACATTTACCTATAATCATCCGGACTATATTTACCCAAAGATAGTTCAAGCGGAAAGAAAGGGGAAAGGAAACCTAAATAAAGAAGAAGAAAGCAATTCTGAAACGGAAGCACCCATCAATGCCCCTTCCTCCTTCCGTCTCCGTGCCGAAGCCCTGGGCCATCCGCTGATGAACCGTGACCGCTGTGTCCGCAATGACATCGACATGGTGAAACGACCGTTTTTCATCATCGTCACCGGCGCCAACATGGCAGGGAAAAGCACCTATCTGCGTACGGTGGGCATCAATTACCTCCTTGCCTGCATCGGCGCCCCCGTCTGTGCCCGCCAAATGGAAATATGCCCGGCCCGGCTCATCACTAGCCTGCGTACCTCGGATTCACTGAACGACAACGAGTCCTACTTCTTTGCCGAACTCAAACGTCTGAAACTCATCATAGACAAGCTGCAGGCTGGTGAGGAGCTTTTCATCATCCTCGACGAAATTCTGAAAGGTACCAACTCCATGGACAAGCAGAAAGGCTCCTTTGCCCTTATCAAGCAATTCATGACTTTGCAGGCCAATGGCATCATTGCCACCCACGACCTGCTGCTGGGAACACTCATCGACCTCTTCCCCGATGACATCCGCAACTATCGCTTCGAAGCAGACATTACAGACAATGAACTGACCTTCTCCTACCGCTTGCGCCCAGGCATCGCCCAGAATATGAACGCCTGCTTCCTGATGAAAAAAATGGGGATTGCCGTTGCCGACTAATCCCCACCACAGTTAAAGTCAAGTCTAACTCTTTGACTGATTATGCTGTTTTACATTTCTCCAGGAAAGTAGATACTGCAACCGCATCGCTACCCGTATAATAGCGTACGGAAGTTACCGGAGTATACGTGTAAGGCACAAACTGATACAACTGTACAGCCGCAAATTTATTGTCCTGCGAAATCATGACATCCATGCGCACATTTCCACTGCCGCTACTTTTTATTTCAGTCTCGCCATTCAGCTGTTCATTCTCAATCATATCTGTAAGTTTGCCCAAATATTTCAAATCGAAGAAAACACTGCGTTCCTTGGTCACACTGCCCGTCGGCAAATAGACCACTTCCTTCGATTTCCAAAACAGACGGAACACGCCAAGCAAGACGAATGCCGTACCCAGCACCATCAAAGCCATGCTGAGAGTGGAAGATTTATCACTCATCTCAAAAATGGATGCAAAAATAAAAACACCGACCAGCAGCATAGCTACTGAAAAGATAAGTCCTGAAACACTGGTACGCTTTACAATATCGGGATGTGAAGACGCAAAAAGAGTTGCGTCAATAGTTTGAGTTGCCATAATTATAATATGTTTTAATGAATTTATTAGAAATAGAAAATACAGTATTCCCCTGCAAAAACACATAGTCTGACCATACACAAGGGAAAAAGGAAGATTCAATAAAACACTAAATGAGAATACGCCTTAGTGTGAAAATGTAATATTCGCACACCGGCTGGCAACGATAATAGGCAGTGGCATCATAGAGTTTCTCACGATGCAGAGACAAAACAGCCGCTCGCTGGGCCAGTTTGTCAATCCAGTCCTTTAAAGAAAATATATATTCCGTGGTAGAAATGCGCTGTATACGGGAGTACGTCAGCGAATGTAATTGTCCACCCATGCCCGCCAGCTCTGCATCCGGCAGATAAGGCAATTGAGGCATCGCAATATAGGCATCAGTCTGCTCATGTACGGCAATAGTATTCTCACTCACAACATTCCCACCACTCGCCGCTTTATTGGCAAATGTATCGCTTACAGTCTGCCATAAAGCCAATGCAAGCACCATGAATCCTATGAATCTTAAGAATTTAGCCATATCTATGTGCAAATATAACAGTTTCTTTCAGGAATTTGTTTAATGCACACATCTTTTAATGTTTCTTGGATGATTTATAGGAAATAAAAAGCCGCTCCAAACAAATTGGAACGGCTTCTATATATAAAAAGAATAGTTGAATTATTCAGCTTTAGCTTCCTCAGCAGCAGGAGCTTCTGCAACTGGTGCAGCAGTTTCTGCAGCAGGAGTAGCTTCAGTAGCAGCAGCTTTCTTTGAACGGCGGGTACGAGTAGCCTTCTTGGCAACCTTTTCCTTAGCCATGTTTTCGTTGTAGTCAACGAGTTCAATGAAGCACATTTCAGCATTGTCACCCAAACGGTTACCAGTCTTGATAATACGAGTGTAACCACCCGGACGATCAGCAATCTTCACAGAGATTTCTTTAAACAATTCAGTTACAGCATACTTGTCTTGCAAATTGCTAAATACAACACGACGGGAATTAGTCGTATCGTCTTTAGCCTTTGTAATCAAAGGCTCAACAAACTTCTTCAAAGCTTTAGCCTTTGCAACGGTCGTAGTGATTCTTTTGTGCTTAATCAAAGAACACGCCATATTAGCCAACATAGCGTTTCTATGAGAGGCAGTACGACCCAAATGGTTGAATTTCTTATTATGTCTCATTTTTTATTCTTTATCTAATTTATATTTAGAAATATCAGTTCCAAACGACAGATTCAGACTTTCCAGCAAATCATCAAGCTCGGTAAGCGATTTCTTTCCGAAGTTTCTGAATTTCAGCAAATCCGTCTTGTTGAATTGTACCAAGTCACCAAGAGTCTCTACATCTGCAGCCTTCAGACAGTTGAGGGCACGTACAGAGAGATCCATATCAACGAGCTTGGTCTTCAGCAACTGACGCATGTGCAATACTTCTTCATCAAACTCTTCATTGCCGTCAACATCATTTGTTTCCAGCGTGATCTTCTCGTCAGAGAAAAGCATGAAGTGATAAATCAGAATCTTTGCAGCTTCTTTCAGGGCTTCTTTCGGATGAATGGAACCGTCGGTAGTAATCTCAAGTACCAGTTTCTCGTAGTCGGTCTTCTGCTCTACACGGAAGTTCTCTACCTGATACTTCACATTACGTATCGGAGTATAAATAGAATCGATAGGAATTACGTTCACATCGGTGCAATATTCGCGGTTTTCGTCAGCAGGAACATAACCACGACCTTTGTTGATCGTAATATCTATCTGCATAGTCGACTTTGAATCTAAATGACAAATAACTAATTCAGGATTTAACACTTCAAATCCAGTCAAATACTTACCTATGTCACCTGCTTTAAATTCACTTGAATTCTCGACTGTAATACTTACTTTCTCACTCTCGAATTCTTCAACTACTTGCTTGAATCTCACTTGTTTCAGATTCAAGATAATGTTAGTAACATCCTCTTTTGCCCCCGGAACACTGGAAAATTCATGCTCAACACCGTCTATCTTGATAGTAGTGATAGCAAAACCTTCCAATGAAGAAAGCAGGATGCGGCGCAGTGCATTACCCACGGTAATACCGAAACCGGGCTCCAACGGACGAAATTCGAATTTTCCGAATCTAGAGTCCGCTTCCAACATTAATACTTTATCAGGTTTTTGAAATGCTAATATCGCCATGAAATTAATTATTATTTAGAATACAATTCTACGATCAAATGCTCTTTAATGTTTTCAGGAATGTCTGCTCTTTCAGGTACATGCAGCAATTTGCCTACCTTAGAGTTATCATCCCATTCCAACCAAGGATATTTGCTATGGTTAAAGCCAGCCAGTGAATTAGCGATAACTTCCAATGATTTGGATCTTTCACGAACACCGATCACCTGACCCGGTTTCACTGCATAAGAAGGAATATTCACAACCTCACCGTCTACAGTAATGTGCTTGTGGCTCACCAACTGACGAGCAGCTGCGCGAGTAGGAGCAATACCCAAACGGAATACGATATTGTCAAGGCGACCCTCCAACAATTGGAGAAGGATTTCACCAGTAATACCTTTAGCAGTCTCAGCCTTCTCAAACAAGTTGCGGAATTGTTTTTCCAAAACGCCATAAGTATATTTGGCTTTCTGTTTCTCACGAAGTTGAACACCGTATTCAGAAGTCTTTCTCTTTCTGGAATTACCGTGCTGTCCGGGAGGATAGTTCTTCTTTGACAATACTTTATCTGCTCCAAAGATACCTTCACCGAATTTACGGGCTATTCTTGATTTTGGTCCAGTATATCTAGCCATTTCTTTTAAATATTTAATTGTTTATTCATGAACTTGGGTTTGTTGCAGCCGCGATTGCAGAGAGAAAGTTTACAATCCAATAACAAAATCAAGTCTCACTTCTATTAAAGGTAAATTTTAAACTCTACGTCTTTTCGGAGGACGACAACCGTTGTGCGGAAGCGGAGTTACGTCAATGATTTCAGTAACCTCGATACCTGCACCGTGGATAGTTCTAATAGCAGACTCACGTCCGTTACCCGGGCCCTTCACATATGCTTTTACCTTTCTCAAGCCAAGATCGTATGCTATCTTAGCACAATCTTGAGCAGCCATCTGTGCTGCGTAGGGAGTGTTCTTCTTTGAACCTCTAAAACCCATCTTTCCGGCAGAAGACCAAGAAATGATCTGACCTTCGCTATTTGCCAGAGAAACAATAATGTTGTTAAAAGATGAATGAACATGCAACTGTCCATTAGCATCAACCTTCACATTTCTCTTTTTTGCTGCAACTGTTTTTTTTGCCATATCAACAATTATTATTTAGTAGCTTTTTTCTTATTAGCAACGGTTTTCTTTCTACCCTTACGAGTACGGGCATTGTTCTTTGTGCTCTGACCTCTTACTGGAAGACCAATACGATGACGAACACCACGATAGCAACCGATATCCATTAAACGCTTAATGTTCAATTGAACTTCAGAACGAAGATCACCTTCAACCTTATACTCTGCACCAATGATCTCACGAATCTTGGCAGCCTGATCATCCGTCCAGTCTTTTACTTTCAGGTCTCTGTCAACACCTGCTTTATCCAAAATTTTTGCTGAACTACTACGACCTATACCATATACATAGGTCAACGCAACTTCACCTCTCTTGTTTTGAGGCAAATCGACACCAACTATTCTTATAGCCATATACTAAATTATTTTTTTTGCAAAAATAATAATATTATCCTTGACGTTGTTTATACTTAGGATTTTTCTTGTTAATAACATACAAACGGCCATTACGTCTAACGATCTTACACTCTGGCGTACGTTTCTTTAAGGATGCTCTTACTTTCATATCTTAATTTTATTTATATCTAAATACAATTCTTCCTTTCGATAAATCGTAAGGAGACATTTCGACTCTTACTTTATCCCCTGGCAGGATTTTGATGTAATGCATCCGCATCTTACCGGAAATATGTGCAGTAATCTCATGTCCGTTTTCTAATTCAACACGAAACATTGCATTAGACAATGCTTCAACTATAACTCCATCTTGTTCTATTGCAGATTGCTTTGCCATATTAATTTCTTAAATTGCTTTATCTCCTAATACTTCTTCAATGAACTCGAATGATGACAATATATCAGCTTCACCAGTGCCGACTGCTATCGTATGTTCAAAATGAGCTGCACACTTGCGGTCTTTTGTCCTCACCGTCCAGCCATCACGCTCCATGAGTATTTGTCGGTTACCTAAAGTTATCATCGGTTCAATGGCAATGCACAAGCCTTTCTTCAGCATTGTCCCATAACCACGCTTTCCGTAATTGGGAACCTGAGGATCTTCATGCATTTCCTTGCCTATTCCGTGACCCACAAACTCACGCACCACACCATAAGAATTAGATTCGCAGTGCTGCTGTATCGCATAACCGATATCACCCAACCGCTTGCCGTGAACGGCATTCTGTATCCCTATGTACAATGCTTCTTTAGTAACCTTCAGTAATTTGCGGACTTCTTCGTCAACTTCACCTACACAAAACGTATAGGCTGAGTCGCCACAAAAGCCATTCATGTAAGTACCACAATCAACAGACACGATATCACCATCTTTCAGTACCACATCATCTCCCGGAATACCATGTACCACCTGGTCATTTACAGATGTGCAAATAGAAGCTGGAAACGGATCGCCATATTGATTAGGAAAACCTTTAAAGGTTGGAACAGCACCATTGTCTCTGATGAACTCTTCCGCCACCCTATCCAGCTCTTTTGTTGTCACTCCGGGCTTTATAACCTTAGCTATCTCAGCCAACGTCTTTCCAACAAGCAAATTACTCTTGCGGAGCAGCTCTATTTCATCTTCTGTTTTAAGAAATATCATTCTTCAAAAAAGATTAATATGCAGCTACATTACCACTGCGGCCTTTAATACGTCCGGATTTCAGCAAACCGTCATAGTGTCTCATCAACAAATGACTTTCTACCTGCTGGAGAGTATCAAGCACCACACCCACAAGGATTAACAAAGATGTACCGCCAAAGAATTGAGCAAACTCAGCTTTCACACCGAATATACCGGCAAACGCAGGCATAATGGCAACCAAGGCCAAGAAGAAAGAACCAGGCAAAGTAATACGCGACATAATCACGTCAATATACTCAGCAGTTTGCTTTCCTGGCTTGATACCCGGAATAAAACCATTGTTTCTCTTCATATCTTCAGCCATCTGAGTCGGGTTAATAGTAATTGCAGTATAGAAATACGTAAACAATATAATCAACACTGCAAAAATCAAATTATACCAAAAGCTTGTATGATCAGTCAATGCACGTACGAAACCACTTGCATCATTTACATTTGAGAACCCAACAAGAGTGATAGGAATAAACATGATAGCCTGAGCAAAAATGATAGGCATCACGTTAGCAGCATTCACCTTCAAAGGAATATACTGTCTAGCACCGCCATATTGCTTGTTACCCACGATCTTCTTCGCATATTGTACAGGAATCTTTCTAGTTCCCTGCACCAAAAGAATAGCGAATGCAATAACAACCAGCAGAACAACAAGCTCAATCAAGAACATTACCAGACCACCAGTCTTGTCCGTCATACGGGAAATCAATTCCTGGAATAAGGACTGTGGCAGACGGGCGATGATACCAATCATGATAATCAGCGAAATACCATTACCGA
This sequence comes from Bacteroides sp. AM41-16, assembly GCF_003603495.1. Classification (NCBI taxonomy): domain Bacteria; kingdom Pseudomonadati; phylum Bacteroidota; class Bacteroidia; order Bacteroidales; family Bacteroidaceae; genus Bacteroides; species Bacteroides sp. AM41-16. Next base: position 38,522 of record NZ_QTNE01000022.1, read on the forward strand.
TACCCTTATCCGTAATTCTCTCACCAAGCCACAAAATAAACATACTTCCAGCCGCTAAAATAATGGTAGAAGTAAACATAAACAGAGTCCAATCTAATGAAGCATTTAAAGAAGGACCAGCCTGCATCTTAAGATTGAGCAAATAAGAAGGAGCCTGAACCAAAAGAATAAGAATCGTCAGATAACGAGTATATTGATTCATTTTTCTTCTACCACTCTCACCTTCGCGCTGCAATTTCTGGAAATACGGAACCGCAATACCCAGCAACTGAATCACAATGGAGGCAGAGATGTACGGCATGATACCCAATGCAAAAATAGAGGCATTGGAAAATGCTCCTCCGGAAAACATATTTAACAAGGCTAAAAGACCTTCGCTTGTCTGTTGATGCAATTGTGTCAGCATTGACGGATTGATACCCGGCAAAACGACATACGAACCAAAACGGTAGATTGCCACAAACAATATGGTAATGAGGATCCGTTGTCTCAGATCCTCAATTTTCCATATATTCTTTAATGTTTCAATAGCTTTTCTCATTGAATTAGAGTTTTACTACTTGTCCACCAGCAGCTTCGATGGCAGCAACAGCAGTCTTAGAAAATGCATGTGCTTGTACATCCAACTTAGCAGTCAAAGTTCCGTTACCTAATACTTTTACCAACTGGCTTGCAGAAATGAAACCAGCAGCAATGAAGTCACTGATACCTACAGTCTGCAAGTTCTTTGCTTCAGCCAATTTCTGAATTGTATCCAAGTTGATAGCCTTATACTCTACACGATTGATATTTTTAAAGCCAAACTTAGGTACACGACGTTGAAGAGGCATCTGACCACCTTCAAAACCGATTTTCTTAGAGTATCCAGATCTTGATTTAGCTCCTTTATGACCTCTAGTAGAAGTACCTCCCAAGCCAGAACCCGGACCACGTCCAATTCTCTTTCTTGTTTTAGTAGATCCCTCTGCAGGTTTTAAATTACTTAAGTTCATATTGTAATTCGTTTTATATTCAACAAATAATTACTTAACAATGGTAACCAAGTGTTTAACCTTATCCACCATTCCAAGAATTGAAGGAGTGCATTCGTGTTCAACCACACGATTCAACTTATGAAGTCCCAGTGCATCGAGAGTTCTCTTCTGATCAGCAGGAGCACCAATTCTACTTTTAACTTGTTTAATCTTTATAGTCGACATATTCTTCCTCCTTATCCTCTAAATACTTTTTCCATACTAACTCCTCTGTTCTGGGCAACCATACGAGCATCGCGCATTTCACTCAATGCCAAGATAGTAGCCTTTACCAAGTTGTGCGGGTTGGAAGAACCTTTTGACTTAGCCAAAACGTCTGTTACACCAACACTTTCCAATACGGCACGCATTGCACCGCCAGCAACAACACCAGTACCGTGAGAAGCCGGTTTAATAAATACTTCAGCGCCACCGAACTTTGCAGACTGTTCGTGAGGAACTGTACCTTTCAGTACAGGCACTCTTGTCAGGTTTTTCTTTGCAGATTCAACACCTTTGGCAATAGCAGCGGTTACTTCACCAGCTTTACCAAGGCCCCAACCGATGATGCCTTCTTCGTTTCCTACTACCACAATAGCAGAGAAACTAAAAGTTCTACCACCTTTGGTTACTTTGGTTACACGATTAATAGCAACCAATCTGTCTTTCAGCTCTATATCGTTTGTAATCTTAACTCTATTATTAAGTCCTGCCATAATGATTAAAATTTAAGTCCACCGTTACGGGCAGCATCAGCCACCTCTTTTACTCTCCCATGATACAAGTAACCATTACGGTCGAAAACAACAGTAGTAATACCTGCTTCCTGAGCTTTTTTCGCAATCAGTTCACCTACTTTAGCAGCTTGTTCCTTCTTAGGCATTTTTTCAGTCATACCCAACGAAGAAGCGGCAGCCAATGTCTTACCGGACAAGTCATCGATAATCTGAACATAGATTTGCTTGTTACTTCTAAATACACTCATACGCGGGCATTCAGTAGTACCTGAAATTTTGTTGCGTACTCTATATTTGATCTTAATTCGTCTTTCTATTTTTGTTGTCATAATAATATCAATTTAAATGATTATTTAGCACCAGCTGATTTACCAGACTTTCTACGAATTTCTTCGCCAACAAACTTAATACCCTTACCCTTATACGGTTCAGGCTTACGGAAAGAACGTATTTTAGAGCAAACTTGACCAAGTAACTGCTTGTCGCAAGATTCCAATATAATCAAAGGATTCTTGTTTCTTTCAGACTTAGTCTCAACTTTAACTTCAGGAGGCAACTGTATAAAGATACTGTGAGTATAACCTAAAGCCAGTTCAATGATATTTCCCTGGTTAGAGGCACGGTAACCTACACCGACAAGTTCCAATTCTTTCTTATATCCTTCTGATACACCAACAACCATGTTGTGCACCAATGAACGGTATAATCCATGGAATGCATGCTTTTGCTTGGGGTTATCCAGCATTGCATTTTCATTCTCAGCCAAAACAACATGACCGTCTTCGATGGTAACATTGATAGCAGGATTTACATATTGGCTCATTTCGCCTTTGGGTCCCTTAACGGTAACCACGTCATCTTTCAGAGTAACTGTTACTCCAGCGGGAATACTAATGGGTAATTTTCCTATTCTTGACATTGCTAATTCCTCCTATTAATATACATAACACAAAACTTCACCACCAATCTTCAGTTCAGCGGCTTCTTTGTTGGTCATTACACCCTTGGAAGTAGATATTATAGCAATACCCAAACCATTAATAACACGCGGCATGTCTTTATAACCGGTATATTGACGCAAACCCGGAGAAGAGATTCTCTCCAGCTTCTTGATTGCGTTAACCTTGTTTACCGGATCATACTTCAAGGCAACTTTGATTGTACCTTGAGGACCATCTTCTACAAACTTATAATTAAGAATGTAGCCCTTTTCAAAAAGAATCTTAGTGATTTCTTTTTTCAAATTAGAAGCCGGAACTTCCACAACTCTGTGCTTCGCTTGAATAGCGTTCCGCAACCTCGTCAAATAATCTGCTATTGGATCAGTCATATAAAAAATAAATTAAATTAATCAGGCCTACCCTGACAATATTTAAAAACAATAATTACCAGCTTGCTTTCTTTACACCGGGAATAAGACCGTTAGAAGCCATCTCACGGAACTGGATTCTGGAGATGCCAAACTGACGGATATATCCTTTGGGACGACCTGTCAGCTTGCAACGGTTGTGCATGCGAATCGGGTTAGAATTTTTAGGCAAATCCTGCAATTTCTGTGCAGCTTCAAAAGCTTCAGCAGGATCACCGGTTCTAACGATTTGCTTCAACGCAGCTCTTTTCTCGGCATATCTGGCTACTAATTTAGCACGCTTTACTTCGCGTGCTTTCATTGATTCCTTTGCCATATTATCAATCTTTTTTAGCGTTTTTAAACGGTAAACCGAATTCTTTCAACAAGGCATACCCTTCTTCATCTGTTTGCGCAGAGGTTACAAAGGTAATATTCATTCCGAGAATTCTAGTAATACTATCGATATTAATTTCAGGGAAAATGATTTGTTCCTGAATACCAAGGGTATAGTTACCCTTACCATCGAACTTACTTTCAATACCCTTGAAGTCGCGGATACGAGGCAGAGCTACACGAACCAACTTTTCAAGGAATTCGTACATTCTCTCACGACGCAAAGTTACCATAACGCCAATCGGCATTTTCTTACGCAACTTAAAGTTTGCAATATCCTTACGAGAAATGGTTGCCACGGCTTTCTGGCCAGTGATAGTAGTCATTTCATTAATTGCCACTTCAATAATCTTCTTGTCGGCAACAGCCATACCCAGACCCTGATTGATAACAATCTTCTTAAGTACGGGTATCTGCATAGAAGAAGAATACTGGAACTGTGATTTCAATGCAGGCGCAATACGCTCTGCATATTCTTTCTTAAGGCTAGCAGTATTACTCATTACTTAATCTCCTCTCCTGATTTTTTAGAATAACGCACTAAAGTGCCTTCAGCACTTACTTTTCTACCAACACGCGTTGCTTTGCCAGTCTTTGGATCAACGGGGTTCAAGTTTGACAAGTGGATAGAAGCTTCTTGCTTCACAATACCACCTTGCGGGTTCTTAGCATTCGGTTTTGTGCTCTTAGACACCATGTTGATACCTTCAACGATTGCGCGGTTTTTATCAACAAGAACCTTCAATACACGACCAGTCTTACCCTTGTCTTCACCGGAGTTTACATAAACTGTATCGCCTTTTTTAATATGTAATTTACTCATTACTCAAATCTTTTACAATATTAAAGTACTTCAGGAGCGAGTGACACAACTTTCATGTTAGTAGCACGAAGTTCACGAGCTACCGGACCGAAAATACGACTACCTCTAATTTCACCTGCATTGTTCAACAACACGCAAGCATTATCATCAAAACGTATGTAAGAGCCATCAGCACGACGGATTTCTTTCTTAGTACGTACGATCAAAGCTTTAGACACTGCACCTTTTTTAATATCACTTGAAGGGATAACGCTCTTAACAGAAACGACAATCACGTCCCCTACTGAAGCATAGCGACGACCTGTACCACCCAAAACGCGGATACAGAGAGCCTCTTTTGCCCCACTATTATCACATACTGTAAGTCTGGATTCTACTTGTATCATAATTACTTAGCTCTTTCAATTATTTCTACCAATCTCCATCTCTTAGTCTTGCTCAAAGGACGAGTTTCCATGATGTGTACAGTATCGCCGATATTGCACTCATTCTTTTCATCATGAGCATGGTACTTCTTCGTCTTGCTAACGAACTTACCATATATGGGGTGTTTCTCCTTAAACTTAGCTGCTACTGTAATGGTCTTATCCATCTTGTTGCTCAGCACAACCCCAGTTCTTTCTTTTCTTAAATTTCTTGCTTCCATCAAGCTCATCATTTATTGTTAAGTTCTCTTTGGCGTAATTCAGTCTTCATACGCGCAATAGTCCTGCGTAATTGTTTGATCTGAGCAGGATTATCCAAAGGAGAAATAGAATGATTTAAAATCACTTGGTTGTAATTAGCTACTTCTGCTTCAACTCTTTCTACCAAGTCACTGGTAGGCATCTCTTTAATTTCTGCTGTTTTCATACTTCTTACGCATTTTGATTTTGAATATCATAATCACGTCTAACCACAAACTTAGTTGTGATAGGAAGCTTCTGTGCAGCCAAGCGCAAAGCTTCTTTAGCGATTTCATAAGATACTCCTTCGGCTTCGATAATAATTCTACCCGGTGTAACAGGCGCTACGAATCCTTCCGGCGCACCCTTACCCTTACCCATACGCACATCAGCAGGCTTTCTGGTGATAGGTTTGTCGGGGAAAATACGAATCCAAATCTGTCCTTGACGTTGCATATATCTTGTCACTGCAATACGCGCAGCTTCAATCTGACGGCCTGTAATCCATTTCGTTTCCAAGGCCTTAATACCAAAAGATCCGAAAGCCAACTGGTTTCCTCTTTGGGCATTACCCTTTTGACGGCCTTTTTGTTGTCTTCTGAATTTTGTTTTTTTCGGTTGTAACATAATTCCTAAAAATCAAATTCGTTAGCGATTATTTTTCTTTCTTTTGAAGTTCTTTCCGCCATTGTTTCCGCTATTGCTTCCACGACCACTTTCCTTGCTTTGCGTAAAGTTCGGAGCCAACTCCTTCTTACCATAAACTTCACCTCTACAAATCCAAACTTTAATGCCGAGAAGACCAACCTTAGTCAATGCTTCTGCATGACAATAGTCGATATCTGCTCTGAAAGTGTGCAACGGAGTTCTTCCTTCCTTATACATTTCAGAACGGGCCATTTCTGCACCATTCAAACGTCCTGAAATCTGAATCTTGATACCTTCCGCACCCATACGCATTGTATTGGCAATAGCCATCTTGATGGCACGACGGTAGGCTATTTTGCCTTCAACCTGACGGGCAATGTTGTTAGCCACGATAACAGCATCCAACTCTGGTCTCTTAACTTCGAAGATATTAATCTGAATATCCTTATCAGTAACCTTCTTCAACTCCTCTTTCAACTTGTCAACTTCTTGGCCACCTTTGCCGATAATGATACCCGGACGTGCAGTACAAACGGTAATAGTCACGAGTTTCAGTGTACGTTCAATTACAATTCTTGACACACTAGCCTTTGCCAGACGAGCGTTCAAATATTTACGAATCTTGCTATCTTCCAGCAGAGAATCGCCGTAATTCTTTCCACCATACCAATTGGAATCCCATCCTCTGATAATTCCTAAACGGTTGCTTATTGGATTAACTTTTTGTCCCATTTACCTTAATTTTGATCTTCGTTATTACTTTTAGAACCAACGAACAACGTTACGTGGTTTGAACGTTTACGAATTCTGTAACCTCTACCCTGCGGAGCCGGTCTCATTCTTTTGAGTGTAGCACCACCATCAACAAAAATCTTGGTTACGAACAGCTCGCCACTTTCAGCTTTACGTTCGTTTTTCTGCTCCCAGTTAGCAATTGCAGAGCGCAGCAACTTTTCCACTCTTGCGGCAGCCTCTTTTGAAGAGAACTTCAAAACGCCGAGTGCTCTGTTCACCTCCATCCCGCGAATCATGTCAGCCACGAGACGCATTTTACGGGGGGAAGTAGGAACATTTTGCAATTTCGCAAAATACATGGTCTTAAGGGCTTCTTTTCTTTTTTCAGCCGATATTTTTTTTCTTGCTCCCATTATATTATTACTTTATTATTTCAGATAAATCCTGTTTTATTTTTTCTTGTTACCAGCGTGTCCTCTGAAAGTACGAGTTGGAGCAAATTCGCCCAACTTGTGTCCTACCATATTTTCGGTAACATAAACAGGAATAAATTTATTTCCGTTGTGAACTGCAACAGTATGGCCTACGAAATCAGGCGAAATCATTGAAGCTCTGGCCCAGGTCTTAACTACCACTTTCTTGCCCGATTCATTCATGGCAAGCACTTTCTTCTCAAGCTTAACGTTAATATACGGACCTTTTTTTAATGAACGACTCATAATTTACTCAATTAATCAGATTACTTCTTTCTTCTCTCAATAATATACTTAGACGATTGTTTCTTCGGAGCTCTTGTCTTAAGACCCTTAGCGTACAATCCCTTACGAGATCTCGGGTGTCCTCCTGAAGCACGTCCTTCACCACCACCCATCGGGTGATCAACCGGGTTCATAACAACACCACGGTTACGCGGACGACGTCCTAACCAACGAGAACGTCCAGCTTTACCTGAACTTTCCAATCCATGATCTGAGTTACCTACACTACCAATAGTAGCCTTACAAGTACTGAGGATCTGACGAACCTCACCTGAAGGCAACTTGATAACGCAGTACTTACCTTCTCTAGAAGTCAACTGAGCGAAGTTACCAGCCGAGCGAACCAAGGCAGCGCCTTGTCCCGGACGTAATTCGATGTTGTGAATTACAGTACCGACCGGAATATTCTGAAGCGGAAGTGCGTTTCCGATTTCCGGAGCGGCAGTCTCACCTGACATCAAAGTCGTACCAACTTGCAATCCATTGGGAGCAATAATATATCTTTTTTCTCCATCTGCATAAAACAACAAAGCGATACGAGCCGAACGATTCGGATCGTATTCAATTGTTTTAACCACTGCAGGCACACCGTCTTTATTTCTCTTGAAATCTACGATACGAATAATCTTCTTACTACCGCCACCGATGTAGCGCATAGTCATCTTACCTTCGTTGTTACGACCACCTGAAGATTTCTTACCAAATACAAGAGACTTTTCTGGTACCCGTGCAGTAATCTCTTCGTAAGTACCAATAATTTTATGTCTTTGCCCCGGTGTTGTGGGCTTAAATTTACGTACTGCCATTTTTATTAAATATTGCTATAAAAATCAATAGTATCTCCTTCTTTCAACGTAACGATAGCCTTCTTGAACGCATTCGTACGTCCGTTGATGATACCGGCACGAGTATAGCGGCTCTTGTTTTTGCCGGCATACTTCATTGTATTCACATCAACTACTGTAACGTTGTAAAGGGCTTCAACTTCCTTCTTAATTTCCAGTTTATTAGCTTCAGGACGCACGATAAAGCCGAAACGATTATTCGTCTTATCAGTAATTGCAGTCATCTTCTCTGTCACTAACGGTTTAATAATAATTCCCATTATTTAAGCCTCCTTTTTACATTAAGATATTGTCGATAGCAGAAAGTGCACTTTCAGCAAACACAACGACCCCAGCGTCCAATACTCTGTAAGTATTTAACCCTGAGATAGTCTGCACATTAGCACCCTTCACATTACGAGCCGACAAATATACGTTTTTATTTGCTTCTGGTAAAATCACAAGCAGCTTTTTGTCAGAAACTTTAAGATTTTTTGTCATTACAACAAAATCTTTAGTCTTCGGAGCTTCAAAAGAGAAGTCTTCTACTACTACAACTGCGTTGTTCTGAGCCTTGTATGACAAAGCTGACTTACGAGCCAGAGCCTTTACTTTTTTGTTTAATTTGAAGTAGTAATCTCTCGGTTTCGGACCGAATACGCGTCCACCACCAACAAGTACCGGTGAGTTCATGTCACCACGACGTGCACCACCACCACCTTTCTGGCGACCGATTTTACGAGTAGAACCACTGATTTCGCTTCTTTCCTTTGACTTGTGTGTACCCTGACGCTGGTTAGCCATAAACTGTTTAACATCCAAGTAGATAGCGTGGTCGTTGGGCTCAATTCCGAAGATAGACTCGTTTAACGTAATCTTTCTCCCAGTGTCTTCACCTTTAATGTTATATACGTTAACTTCCATTATTTCTCAATTATTACGATTGAACCTTTGCAACCAGGAACAGATCCCTTAATCAAAAGAAGATTGTGCTCCGCGATTACCTTTAATACCTGCAGGTTTTGAACAGTTACTCTGTCGCCACCAAGCTGTCCGCCCATGCGCATTCCTTTGAATACTTTTGCAGGGTAAGAACAAGCACCGATAGAACCCGGCTTACGAGCGCGGTTGTGCTGACCGTGAGTAGTCTGGCCTACACCACCAAAACCATGGCGTTTTACTACACCCTGGAAACCTTTACCCTTAGAAGTACCTACAACGTCAACAAAAGTTGCGTCATTGAACAGTTCTACGGTAACAGTGTCACCCAGATTCAACTCTGTTTCAAATTCTTTGAACTCAGCCAAGTGTTTCTTGGGAGTTACTCCAGCTTTCTTAAAGTGCCCCATCAAAGGCTTTGTAGTGTGCTTCTCCTTCTTGTCCTGGAAGCCCAGCTGAACAGCTTCATAACCGTCCTTTTCTACAGTTTTCACTTGAGTAACAACACAAGGACCTGCTTCGATAACAGTGCATGGTACATTCTTACCCTCGGCACTGAAAACGGATGTCATTCCGATTTTTTTTCCTAATAATCCTGGCATTTCACTTAATTTTTAATACTTACACTTTGATTTCTACTTCCACACCACTCGGCAACTCCAACTTCATCAGAGCATCTACTGTCTTAGCTGTTGAGCTATAGATGTCAATCAGTCTCTTGTAAGAAGAGAGTTCGAATTGTTCACGCGACTTCTTGTTAACGAAAGTCGAACGGTTCACGGTAAAGATACGCTTGTGCGTAGGAAGAGGAATCGGACCGCTAACGATGGCGCCCGTTGTCTTCACCGTTCTTACAATCTTCTCAGCTGACTTGTCAACCAAGTTGTGGTCGTAAGATTTCAGTTTGATTCTAATTTTTTGACTCATTACTGTCTTTAATTATTAAATAGTTATATAAGATGAAGTTCCGCAGGCTAAGAGTCATTCGCTAGCCTACGGGACTTCAAGTTTTTTTTAGATTAAGTCAGCACGACCTTTTACTTCCTCCAATACTGCCTTGGCAATAGAGTTGGAAACCTGGGCGTGGTGAGAGTATACCATTGAAGAGGTTGCACGACCAGAAGTGATGGTACGCAATGCTGTTACGTAACCGAACATTTCTGCCAGCGGAACCATTGCCTTCACGATACGTGCACCGGAACGGCTGGATTCCATACCTTCCACCTGGCCACGACGCTTGTTCAAGTCACCGATAACGTCACCCATGTTCTCTTCCGGAGTAACAACTTCCAGCTTCATGATAGGCTCCATCAGCACCGGACCTGCCTTAGCACAAGCATTCTTATATGCCTGGATAGCACAGATTTCGAATGACAACTGGTCAGAGTCAACCGGGTGGAAAGAACCGTCAATCAAGGTTACTTTCAGTGAATCCAACGGATAACCTGCCAACACACCATTCTTCATGGCAGTAGTGAAGCCCTTCTGTACAGACGGGATAAATTCCTTAGGAATGTTACCACCCTTCACTTCGTCGACGAATTGCAATCCGCCTTCCTTGAAGTCTTCATCAACCGGGCCGATGTTCACGATAATATCAGCGAACTTACCACGACCACCGGACTGCTTCTTGTAAACTTCACGCAAGTTGACTGTCTTAGTGATAGCTTCCTTATAGTTAACTTGAGGCTTACCTTGGTTACATTCAACCTTGAACTCACGTTTCAGACGGTCGATGATAATATCCAAGTGAAGCTCACCCATACCAGAGATAACTGTCTGACCAGTCTGTTCGTCAGTCTTAACTGTAAACGTCGGATCTTCTTCAGCCAGCTTAGCCAAGCCATTTGACAGTTTATCCATATCCTTCTGAGTCTTAGGCTCAACTGCGATACCAATTACCGGTTCCGGGAAGTCCATAGACTCCAATACAATCGGTGCAGTTTCGTCACACAATGTATCACCAGTATGTATATCCTTGAAACCTACGCCAGCACCAATATCACCAGCACCGATAACTTCTACCGGATTCTGCTTGTTTGAGTGCATCTGGAACAGACGGGATACGCGCTCCTTCTTCCTTGAACGGGAATTATAAATATAAGAACCCGCTTCAATTTTTCCTGAATAAACACGGAAGAAAGTCAGACGACCGACATACGGGTCAGTAGCAATCTTAAATGCCAAAGCAGATGTTTTTTCATCATCATCCGGCTTACGATCTTCCTCCAAACCAGTATCAGGATTAGTTCCTATGATATTCGGAGTATCCAACGGAGAAGGCAAGAATGCACAAACATAGTCAAGCAAAGTCTGTACACCTTTGTTCTTGAATGAAGATCCACACAGCATCGGAACAACAGCCATCTGTACTGTTGCGTTACGAAGAGCTCTCAAAACCTCTTCTTCTGTAATAGTAGAAGGATCATCGAAATATTTCTCCATCAAGGCATCGTCAAACTCAGCTACTTTTTCAAGCATCTTATCTCTCCATTCATTGGCTTCGTCTACTAAATTGGCAGGAATTTCCTCCACCGTATAGTCAGCCCCCATTGTCTCATCATGCCAATAGATAGCTTTCATTTTAATAAGGTCAACCAACCCCTTGAAAGTTTCTTCAGCGCCAATAGGGATAACGATAGGACATGGATTAGCACCCAAAACGTCCTTCATTTGGCGAACTACTTCGAAGAAGTCTGCACCGGAACGGTCCATTTTATTAACATAACCGATACGTGGCACATTGTACTTGTCTGCTTGACGCCAAACTGTTTCAGATTGCGGTTCAACGCCACCAACTGCACAATAAGCAGCGACAGCACCGTCCAACACACGTAAAGAGCGTTCTACCTCAGCAGTAAAGTCCACGTGTCCCGGAGTATCAATCAAATTGATTTTATAAGTATTACCGGCATATTTCCAACGAGTGGTGGTAGCGGCAGAAGTGATAGTGATACCACGCTCCTGCTCTTGCTCCATCCAGTCCATTGTAGCGGCACCATCGTGTACCTCACCGATTTTATGGGTCAAACCCGTGTAAAACAAAATACGTTCAGAGGTCGTTGTCTTTCCGGCATCGATGTGGGCCATGATACCGATATTACGTGTCAAATGTAAATCATGCTTTGCCATTTTCTAATTCCCTTACTTTAAGTTTTTTAATCTTCTAATTGGTTAGTCTCTTATAGCATTAGAATCTGAAATGAGCAAACGCACGGTTAGCTTCTGCCATTCTGTGCATATCTTCTTTACGTTTGTAAGCGCCGCCCTGTTCATTGAAAGCATCCATGATTTCAGCAGCCAACTTATCAGCCATTGATTTACCGCCACGCTTACGTGCAAAGATAATCAAGTTCTTCATTGAAATTGACTCTTTACGGTCAGCACGGATTTCTGTAGGGACTTGGAAAGTAGCACCACCCACACGGCGAGATTTAACTTCCACCTGAGGAGTCACATTATCCAGAGCTTTTTTCCAAATTTCAAGAGCGGATTTCTCTTCGTTCTGCATTTTGTTCTTCACTGTTTCCAACGCAGCATAGAAGATTTCATAAGAAGTATTCTTCTTTCCATCGTACATCAAGTGATTCACGAACTTGGAAACTTTTACATCATTGAACACGGGATCCGGAAGGATAACGCGTTTTTTTGGTTTTGCTTTTCTCATTTGTCTGAAAGAATAATGTTTTTCGTTCTTGGTTGTTTACTTCTGTCTTCTTCAACTCTCCCTCCGGAGAATTTACTCAACCTTTAGCATTTCCAACAAACTAAAACGTAAGTTATTACTTTAAATTTTCCTATTTTGGGAATCAGGCCACCAGATTATTTCTTCTTAGCAGGAGCTGCTTGACCCGGTTTCGGACGTTTTGCGCCGTATTTGGAACGTCTTTGTGTACGACCTGCAACACCTGCAGTATCCAAAGTACCACGTACGATGTGATAACGCACACCCGGAAGGTCTTTTACACGACCACCACGTACCAACACGATAGAGTGTTCCTGCAAGTTGTGACCTTCTCCCGGAATATAAGAGTTCACCTCTTTACCATTGGTCAAACGTACACGAGCTACTTTACGCATAGCTGAATTCGGCTTCTTCGGAGTGGTTGTATACACTCTCACGCAAACGCCACGTCTTTGAGGACAAGAGTCCAAGGCTGGAGACTTTGATTTCTCCACCAGCACTTCGCGTCCTTTTCTTACTAATTGCTGAATTGTAGGCATTTTAATTGTTTTTAGTTATATATTATTGTTTATATTAATTCAAAACTATACACTTTTGGGCTGCAAAGATACTAATAAGTTTTGAATAATCAATGCACTACAAGTTTTTTTTTGATTTTACGCTTCACCCTTGATGTTGGGAAGAGGCGGAAATGTTTGTTCGTCCGGCATGCGAATCAGTCCGAAAGCGCGTTCATATTTCCCAATATTCTCTTCGAGTGCACGCAGCAAACGCTTGGCATGTTCGGGTGCCAAAACTATGCGCGATTGCACGCCAGCCTTTGGCATTCCAGGCATCACGCGGATAAAGTCGAGAATAAATTCCGAACTGGAATGAGTTATAATAGCCAAATTGGCATATGTACCTTGCGCCACTTCTTCCTTCAATTCTATCTGGAGTTGACCGTTGTTGTTTTCTTGATTTTCCATGTTGCACAATTGTTTTTAAAATGTTCTTAAAAGATAGACCAAAAGTACTCTTTTTTTTCGGATGATATACATTTAAGTTCAAAAAGACACATAATAATCCGTTCTGAAAAAGGAGCAAGCCACTGCAACCGTTTTGCAGTAGCACTGTAACAAACATACAGAAGCATTGCAGTACAGAAGGAAGAGGCAAAGACAAAACAGAGAGGGAATACTCCTTCTTATAGGATATTCCCTCTCTATTTAATAGAATTATATTGACGTTGTAAGGCTATCCCTCTACTTTCTCGTCTACAGCATAATCAAGTACCGTCTTCTTGTTGGCAAGCATACGGTCGTACTCTTCTTTGGAGCCAACGATAATCTTCTCGAACTCGCGTTGTCCGGTACCGGCAGGAATCAGGTGACCGCAAATTACGTTCTCCTTCATACCTTCCAGACGGTCCACCTTTCCGTTGATGGCAGCCTCGTTCAGTACCTTCGTCGTTTCCTGGAAGGAAGCAGCCGACATGAAGCTTGAAGTCTGCAATGCAGCACGGGTGATACCTTGAAGAATCTGAGTAGAAGTCGCAGGTACAGCGTCGCGCACTTCCACGGGTTTCAAGTCGCGGCGTTTCAACATGGAGTTCTCGTCACGCAGCTTGCGAGCCGTCACAATCTGGCCAGCCTGCAGACTCTGGGAATCTCCAGCATCCACTACCACCTTCTTTCCCCAGATACGGTCGTTCTCTTCCATGAATTCCATCTTGTCAACAACTTGCTGTTCCAGGAAGCGGGTATCACCTGGCTCGTCGATTTCCACCTTGCGCATCATCTGACGAACGATGATTTCAAAGTGCTTATCATTAATCTTCACACCCTGCAGACGGTAAACGTCCTGAACCTCGTTCACAATATATTCCTGCACGGCCGTAGGACCTTTGATAGCCAGGATGTCCGCAGGTGTGATAGCACCGTCAGACAACGGAGTACCGGCGCGTACATAGTCGTTCTCCTGAACCAGAATCTGCTTGGACAACGGTACGAGGTACTTCTTCACTTCACCGGTCTTGGAAGTAACGATGATTTCGCGATTACCGCGTTTCACCTTACCCATGGTAACCTCACCGTCGATTTCTGAAACCACAGCGGGATTAGACGGGTTACGTGCCTCGAACAACTCAGTGACACGGGGAAGACCACCCGTGATATCACCCGCTTTACCTACGGCACGCGGAATCTTCACGATAACTTCACCGGCCTTTACCTTCTGACCGTCTTCAACCACTACGTGGCCACCTACTGGCAAGTTGTATGTACGGATCAGTTCGCCGTCTTCTGTCATGATGTGTGCGGTAGGCACCTTCGTCTTATCCTTAGACTCAATGATGATGATTTCGCGCAAACCGGTAGATTCATCAGACTCTACCTTATAAGTCACGTTTTCAATAACGCCTTCAAATTCAATCTTACCGGTAGCTTCGGTAATGATAACCGCGTTGAACGGGTCCCAACGGGCAATCATCTTGCCTTTCTCTACCATTTCACCATCGGCTGCATAGAGCGTAGAACCGTAGGGTACATTATGAGTGGAAAGCACAATACCCGTGTTGACATCCACAAAACGCACTTCGGCCAAACGGCCTACCACTACCTTTGCCGGTTCGCCTGCTTCGTCGATAACGTCTACCGTACGGAGTTCTTCGAATTCCAGACGGGCAGGATTCTTGGCCACGATGCTTGCGTTGGCAGCAATATTGGCTGCCGTACCACCGGCATGGAATGTACGCAGTGTCAACTGTGTACCCGGCTCACCGATAGACTGTGCAGCGATTACGCCGACTGCCTCGCCCTTCTGAACCATACGGCTGGAAGCCAGGTTACGTCCGTAACACTTGGCACAAACACCTTTCTTGGATTCGCAGGTCAATACAGAACGGATTTCAACGCTCTCGATTGGAGAGTCTTCAATGCGTTGTGCAATGTCCTCGGTAATTTCCTCACCGCCGGCCACAATCAGTTCGCCAGTTGTAGGATGAACAATATCATGTACGGATACACGACCCAGGATACGTTCATACAGAGTGGCAATGGTTTCATCATTGTTCTTCAGTGCCGTACAAACCAATCCGCGGAGCGTGCCGCAGTCTTCTTCATTAATAATCACATCATGCGATACGTCAACCAGACGACGGGTCAGGTATCCGGCATCGGCCGTCTTCAAAGCGGTATCGGCAAGACCCTTACGGGCACCGTGGGTAGAGATAAAGTACTCCAACACGGACAGACCTTCCTTAAAGTTAGAAAGAATCGGGTTTTCGATAATCTGACCGCCTTCGGCACCTGCTTTCTGGGGCTTCGCCATCAAACCACGCATACCGGAGAGCTGACGAATCTGTTCCTTAGAACCACGGGCACCGGAATCCAGCATCATGTATACAGAGTTGAAACCCTGGTCGTCGCTTGAAATGGTTTTCATCAGGATGTTGGACAACTCAGAGTTCACGTGCGTCCAGATATCGATTACCTGGTTGTAACGCTCGTTGTTCGTGATGAAACCCATGTTATAGTTATTGATTACCTGCTCTACTTCATCATAACCTTTCTGTACTAATGCTTCCTTCTCTTCCGGGATAATGATATCGCCCAAGTTGAACGACAAACCACCCTTGAAGGCCATGTAATAACCGAGGTTCTTGATTCCGTCGAGGAAGTCGGCTGCCTTGGCAACACCACACACCTTGATTACGTGACTGATGATGTCTCGGAGTGACTTCTTGGAGATAATCGTATTGATATATCCTGCTTCTGCCGGAACAATTTCGTTGACAATGACACGGCCCACGGAGGTATCGTGCATCATCTTGTCCACAATGTTACCATTCTCGTCAACGTCTTTCACTATTACGCTTACCGGAGCATGGATGTCGCACTTACCTTCATTGTAGGCAATCAGCGCTTCCTCAGGACCGTAGAATGTCAGGCCTTCACCCTTGGCACCCTTGCGCAGCTTCGTAATATAGTACAGACCAAGTACCATATCCTGAGCAGGCACAGTGATAGGAGCACCGTTGGCAGGGTTCAATATATTGTGTGACTGGAGCATTAGCATCTGTGCTTCCAGAATCGCTTCGTTGCTCAACGGCAAGTGCACGGCCATCTGGTCACCGTCGAAGTCGGCATTGAACGCCGTACATGCCAACGGGTGCAGCTGGATTGCCTTACCTTCAATCATTTTAGGCTGGAATGCCTGGATACCCAGACGGTGAAGTGTCGGGGCACGGTTCAACAGCACCGGATGCCCCTTCATCACGTGTTCCAAAATGTCCCAGATAACGGGTTCCTTGCGGTCTACAATCTTCTTGGCGCTCTTTACCGTCTTCACGATACCACGCTCAATGAGCTTACGAATGATGAACGGCTTGTAAAGCTCGGCTGCCATCAGTTTAGGGATACCGCATTCGCCCATCTTCAGCTCCGGACCTACAACGATTACAGAACGTGCGGAATAGTCGACACGCTTACCCAACAAGTTCTGACGGAAACGTCCTTGCTTACCCTTCAAACTGTCGGAAAGTGACTTCAACGGACGGTTAGCGTCGGTCTTCACTGCACTCGATTTACGGGAGTTATCAAACAGAGAGTCGACAGCTTCCTGCAACATACGTTTTTCATTACGCAAAATCACTTCAGGAGCTTTGATTTCAATCAATCTCTTCAGACGGTTGTTACGGATGATGACACGACGGTAAAGGTCATTCAAGTCAGAAGTTGCGAAACGGCCGCCATCCAATGGGACCAACGGACGAAGTTCGGGTGGAATAACCGGTACAATGCGTACAATCATCCACTCGGGCTTGTTGCGTCCGCGTGATGCACGGAACGACTCAACTACCTGAAGACGTTTCAGAGCTTCGGTCTTGCGTTGCTGTGAAGCATCGCTTCCGGCACGGTTACGCAGTTCGTAAGACAAAGAGTCAAGGTCGAGGCGTGACAGCAAATCGTAGATAGCTTCCGCGCCCATCTTGGCAATGAACTTATTGGGATCTGAATCTTCGAGGAACTGGTTGTCTTTCGGCAACTTTTCCAGCAAGTCCAGGTATTCTCCTTCTTCAAGCAAGTCATACTGTGCCACTTCATCGGACAGTACACCCGGCTGAATGACAACATAACGCTCGTAATAGATAATGGCATCCAGCTTCTTGGTGGGCAAGCCCAACAAGTAACCGATTTTGTTGGGAAGTGAACGGAAGTACCAGATGTGAGCCACGGGCACAACGAGCTGGATGTGCCCCATACGCTCACGGCGCACTTTCTTTTCAGTCACTTCCACACCACAACGGTCGCAGACGATGCCTTTGTAACGGATACGCTTGTACTTACCGCAATGGCACTCGTAATCCTTGATAGGACCAAAGATGCGCTCGCAGAACAATCCGTCGCGTTCGGGCTTATACGTACGATAGTTGATGGTTTCAGGCTTTAAAACTTCACCACTCGAATTCTCAAGGATTTCCTCAGGAGAAGCCAAACCGATAGAGATTTTCGAGAAATTACTCTTTATCTTGTTATCTTTTCTAAAAGCCATAAATTTATTTAATTGATAATTGACAATGGAAAATTGAAATTGAAAAACTGAAAACCGATAATTGAGAATGGTAACTTGCATTATCCACTCTCAATTATCAATTATCCATTATTCTAAGTTGATGCTCAAGCCCAAACCTCTCAACTCGTGCAGCAATACGTTCAGTGACTCGGGGATACCCGGAGCAGGCATCGGTTCACCCTTCACGATTGCTTCATAAGCCTTGGAACGTCCTACAACGTCATCAGACTTGATAGTCAGGATTTCCTGCAGAATGTGTGCGGCACCGAACGCTTCGAGTGCCCAAACTTCCATTTCTCCAAAACGCTGACCACCGAACTGTGCCTTACCACCCAACGGCTGTTGCGTAATGAGTGAGTACGGACCGATGGAACGTGCGTGCATCTTGTCTTCAACCATGTGACCGAGCTTCAGCATGTAAGTCACACCTACCGTAGCCTGCTGCTCGAATGCTTCACCGGTACCACCATCATACAGCGTTGTCTTGCCGTAGCGAGGCAAGCCGGCCTTATCGGTCCATTCGTTCAAATCGTCCAAAGATGCACCGTCAAAGATAGGAGTGGCAAACTTCACGCCCAGGTTTTTTCCGGCACGCCCGAGAACGGCCTCGAATATCTGACCGATGTTCATACGTGAAGGCACACCCAACGGATTCAGCACGATGTCTACCGGAGTACCGTCAGCAAGGAACGGCATGTCTTCCTGGCGTACCACACGGGAAACAATACCCTTGTTACCGTGACGACCGGCCATCTTGTCACCGACACCAATCTTACGTTTCTTGGCAATGTATACCTTGGCCATCTGAATGATACCTGCGGGCAACTCGTCACCGATAGTGATGGCGAACTTCTTGCGTTTCAGCTCGGCATCGAGTTCCTTGTACTTCTTGATGAAGTTCATCACCAATGCACGAATCAGTCCGTTGGTATGTTCATCCTTCGTCCAGTTGCTCAACTGAACAGCGGTGAAGTCCAAATCGCTGAAGTCGGAAGCAGAGAATCTGGCGCCTTTGGAAATAATGTCGGCACCCATGTAATCCTTCACACCTTCCGAT
This sequence comes from Bacteroides sp. AM41-16, assembly GCF_003603495.1. Taxonomy (NCBI): domain Bacteria; kingdom Pseudomonadati; phylum Bacteroidota; class Bacteroidia; order Bacteroidales; family Bacteroidaceae; genus Bacteroides; species Bacteroides sp. AM41-16. The sequence continues at coordinate 57,703 of NZ_QTNE01000022.1, forward strand.
GTATAATTTTCTGTAAGCTTCAACAGCTTGTTTATCAACACTTTCTTGAGGTCACCAATCTTAGCGTCGAACTCATCGTCAATCTTCGGTAACAGAGCCTTGTCGGCCAGCTTGGAGCTGCGGGTCTTGACAACACGGGAGAACAGACGCTTACCGATAACAACACCCTTCAAAGAAGGAGAGGCTTTCAAAGAAGCATCCTTCACATCACCGGCCTTGTCACCGAAGATGGCACGGAGCAGTTTCTCTTCCGGAGAAGGATCCGATTCACCCTTCGGAGTAATCTTACCGATAAGGATATCACCCGGTTCGATGCGGGCACCCACACGAACAATACCGTTTTCGTCAAGGTCTTTAGTCGCTTCCTCACTTACGTTAGGAATGTCAGAGGTCAACTCTTCCATACCACGCTTCGTTTCGCGAACTTCCAAAGAATATTCTTCTACGTGTACAGAGGTCAAAAGGTCCTCACGAACCACACGTTCATTCAGTACGATAGCATCCTCATAGTTATAGCCCTTCCACGGCATGTAAGCAACCAGCAGGTTCTTACCCAGTGCAAGTTCTCCGTCTTCGGTTGAATAACCTTCCGTCAGGATTTGACCTGCAGTCACGCGCTGACCCTTCTCGCAAATCGGACGGAGGTCAATCGTCATATTCTGGTTGGTACGGCGCCACTTCGGGATATTATATTCTTTCAATGCAGGCTCGAAGCTTACGAACTCTTCCTCCTCCGTACGGTCGTACAGAATACGGATAGTCGTTGCATCCACGAATTCAACCACACCGTCACCCTCGGCAGTAATCTGCGTACGAGAATCGCGTGCCAGCTGGCGTTCGATACCGGTACCTACAATCGGAGCTTCGCTCTTCAATAAAGGAACAGCCTGGCGCATCATGTTTGATCCCATCAATGCACGGTTGGCGTCATCATGCTCCAAGAACGGAATCAAAGAAGCCGCAATAGAAGCAATCTGCTGGGGAGATACGTCCATCAATTCCACCTCGGAAGGAGGAACCACCGGATAGTCGGCATCCTGACGGGATTTTACTTTATCACGTACAAAAGTACCGTCATCGTTCAAAGGAGCATTACCCTGAGCAATAATCTTGGCTTCCTCTTCTTCTGCGGTGAGGTAAACCAAACCTTCGTCAGAAAGATCAACCTTACCCTCTGCCACCTTGCGGTACGGAGTTTCAATGAAGCCAAGCTCGTTGATTTTCGCGAACACACAGAGTGAAGAAATCAAACCGATGTTCGGACCTTCAGGAGTCTCGATAGGACAAAGACGTCCGTAGTGAGTATAGTGTACGTCACGAACCTCGAAGCCTGCACGCTCGCGTGACAGACCGCCGGGACCCAGGGCAGACATACGGCGTTTGTGAGTAATCTCGGCCAGCGGGTTGGTCTGGTCCATGAACTGTGACAAAGCATTCGTTCCAAAGAATGAATTGATAACGGAAGAGATTGTCTTGGCGTTAATCAGGTCAATCGGAGTAAAGACTTCATTGTCACGGACGTTCATACGCTCGCGGATAGTACGCGACATACGTGCCAGACCGATGGCAAACTGATTGGACAACTGTTCGCCCACTGTACGCACACGACGGTTGCTCAAGTGGTCGATATCGTCCACATCCGCTTTCGAGTTAATCAACTCGATGAGATATTTGATAATTTCGATAATATCTTCCTTGGTAAGGACACGCACGTCCATATCGGTCGTCAAGTTCAACTTTCTGTTGATACGATAACGGCCTACATCACCCAGGTCATATCTCTTCTCTGAGAAGAACAGGTTATTGATAACCTCGCGTGCACTGGCATCATCGGCAGGGTCTGCATTACGCAACTGGCGGTAGATGTAGAGTACAGCTTCTTTTTCCGAGTTACTCGGATCCTTCTGCAGAGTATTATATATGATAGAATAGTCAGACTGGTTCGGTTCTTCCTTGTGTACGAGGATATTCTGAACGCCCGACTCTAATATAATGTCAACATGTTCCGGCTCGATTACAGTTTCACGGTCAATAACGACTTCGTTACGCTCGATGGAAACAACTTCACCGGTATCTTCGTCTACAAAATCCTCAATCCATGTTTTCAACACACGTGCGGCCAACTTACGTCCCACCATCTTCTTGAGGTTCGTCTTGTTCACCTTCACGTCTTCCGCCAAATTAAAAATCTCGAGAATGTCCTTGTCATTCTCAAATCCGATGGCTCTCAGCAAAGTGGTAACCGGCAATTTCTTCTTACGGTCAATGTACGCATACATGACGTTGTTGATGTCGGTGGCAAACTCAATCCACGAACCCTTGAACGGGATGATACGGGCTGAGTACAACTTGGTACCGTTGGCATGTACGCTCTGTCCGAAGAATACGCCCGGTGAACGGTGAAGCTGGGATACAACCACACGTTCCGCACCGTTGATGACGAATGTTGCCTTATCCGTCATGTAAGGAATAGGACCGAGGAACACGTCCTGAATGACCGTGTCAAAATCTTCGTGGTCGGGGTCGGTACAATATAATTTCAATTTTGCCTTCAAAGGCACGCTATATGTAAGCCCTCGCTCTATACATTCATCAATGGTATAGCGCGGCGGATCAATATAGTAGTCCAAAAACTCAAGAACAAAATTATTTCTTGTATCGGCAATGGGGAAGTTTTCAGCAAATACTTTATACAGTCCCTCGTTCTTACGTTTCTCGGGTGGGGTGTCCAGTTGTAGAAAGTCTTTGAATGACTTCAATTGTACTTCCAGAAAATCCGGATATTCAAGCGGATTCTTAGTCGAAGCAAAATTAACTCTTTGATTTACAGTATTTGAAGACATCTGTTAATGGATTTGTAGAACTTAATTTTAAATATATACACAAAAAGGTTAAGAACCCTTTTCACGAAGGGTTCCTAACCGAATTACCTGATTTACAGGCTAATGTTATTTAAGTTCAACTTCAGCTCCAGCTTCTTCCAATGTTTTCTTCAATGATTCTGCTTCGTCCTTAGCCAAACCTTCTTTTACTACGCTAGGAGCACCGTCTACCATGTCCTTAGCTTCCTTCAAGCCAAGACCGCAAGCTTCCTTAACGGCTTTAACTACCTGAAGTTTAGCTGAGCCAGCGCTCTTCAATACTACGTCGAAAGAAGTCTTTTCTTCTGCGGCAGCAGCACCACCGGCTGCAGGACCAGCAGCAACAGCTACAGCTGCAGCAGCAGGTTCAATACCATATTCTTCTTTCAGGATTGTTGCAAGTTCATTAACTTCTTTTACTGTCAAGTTAACTAATTGTTCTGCAAAAGCTTTCAAATCTGCCATTTTTGTATGATTTTTAATTGTTTAAATACTAAATAAATTGATATAATTCTTTTTCCGAAATTTACGCTTCGGGACGTTCACCAAGAGTCTTGAGAACTCCGTGGAGGGTGTTACCACCTGATTGCAGAGCAGAAATAACATTCTTGGCCGGTGACTGCAGCAATGCAACGATATCGGCAATAACTTCATTCTTACTCTTGATACTTACGAGAGCATCCAACTGGTCAGCACCAACATAGAAGCTTTCTTCTGCATATGCAGCCTTCAGTCCGGGAATACCGTTCTTAGCCTTATCTTTAATCAACTTGGCCGGAGCGTTAGCAACGTTGCTGAACATTACGGCAGTTGTACCTTTCAGAGAACCATAAAGCGGAGAAAAGTCTTCTTCCAGGCTCTCCAATGCCTTGTGAAGCAATGTATTCTTAACTACCATCAATTTGATGTCAGCCTTAAAACATTCTCTTCTCAACATGCTGGTTGTAGCAGCATTCATGGCAGTGGTATCCACCAAATAGAAGTGACCGTATTCCTTCACTGTAGCAGCAATCTGCTCAATAATCGTACTTTTATCTTCCTTTCTCATTATTACTCCGTTTTATTAGATTTCTTCTACTGTTTTCGGGTCAATCTTGATGCCCGCACTCATCGTGCTAGAAAGATAAATACTCTTAATATATGTACCCTTGGCTGCAGTCGGTTTCAATTTATTCAAAGTAGAGATGAATTCTTTCGCATTGTCGCGAATTTGCTCAGCGCTAAATGAAACTTTACCGATAGAAGTATGAACAATACCGCTCTTGTCAACCTTAAAGTCGATTTTGCCTTGTTTTACTTCTCTTACAGCTTTAGCAACATCCATAGTTACAGTGCCACTCTTGGGGTTAGGCATCAATCCACGAGGACCGAGCACACGACCGAGTGCACCAATCTTACCCATGATGGACGGCATAGTGATAATCACATCAATATCAGTCCATCCACCTTTGATCTTTTCAATATATTCGTCAAGACCAACATAGTCAGCTCCGGCTTCTTTTGCAGCAGCTTCAGCATCTGGTGTACAAAGCACCAAAACGCGTACAACCTTACCAGTACCGTGAGGAAGTGATACAACACCTCTCACCATCTGGTTGGCCTTACGCGGGTCAACGCCCAAACGTACGTCGATATCCAGAGAAGCGTCAAACTTGGTATAAGTGATTTCCTTTACCAACTGAGCAGCTTCCTTGAGAGAGTATGCTTTCCCTGCTTCAATTTTTTCTGCAGCCAACTTTTGATTTTTTGTCAGTTTACCCATTCTAATTGAAGTTTATTAATTATTAACCGGGAACTCCCCTTTTACAGCGATACCCATACTTCTAGCTGTACCGGCAACCATTTTCATGGCAGCTTCTACAGTGAAACAGTTCAAGTCAACCATTTTGTCCTGAGCAATCGTACGAACCTGTTCCCAAGTAATCTCGGCAACTTTCTTACGGTTAGGCTCAGCAGAACCACTCTTTTGCTTCGTCACTTCCAACAACTGGATAGCCACGGGAGGAGTCTTGATTACAAAATCGAAAGACTTGTCTGCGTAGTAAGTGATAATCACAGGAAGAATCTTTCCTGCTTTGTCTTGGGTTCTGGCGTTGAATTGCTTGCAAAACTCCATGATATTGATACCCTTGGAACCCAATGCAGGTCCTACTGGGGGTGATGGATTTGCCGCGCCTCCTTTAATCTGTAATTTGATTAGTCCAGCAACTTCTTTAGCCATTTTCTAATTGATTTATATATATAAACATTAATGAAGAATACTACAGCGTAACACCTGCACTATTCTTTTTCAACTTGCATAAAGCCCAATTCGAGCGGAGTCTTCCGTCCGAATATCTTGACCATGACCTTCAGTTTCTTCTTCTCGGTGTTCACTTCTTCAATGATTCCACTGAATCCACTGAACGGACCGTAATTCACCTTTACAGTCTCGCCGACTACATACGGGATACTCAAGTCTTCACCTGATTCCTGCAATTCGTCGACCGTACCAAGTATACGATTCACTTCCGACTGTCTCAGAGGTACGGGTTTTTCCGAACCACCCAAGAACCCTATCACATTAGGAGTATTTCTCAGATGATGAGCAACCTCACCCACCAGAGCAGCCTCCACCAAAACGTAACCAGGGAGATAACTTCTCTCTTTCACAATTTTCTTACCATTGCGAACCTGATATACCTTTTCGGTAGGAATCAATACCTGAGATACGTAATCACCAAGGTCGCTGTTTTTAATATCAGCTTCAAGGTATTCCTTTACCTTAGCTTCTTTTCCGCTAATAGCACGCAAAACGTACCATTTCTTTTCAATCTCAGACATTTCTCCTTACTTTTAATGTGGATAAACAAATTCCATCAGATGCTGGAAACAGAAGTCCATCGCAAATACTACCACTGCAATTAGTAGGGAAGCATATAAAACAACTACTGCACTGTTAGTAAGTTCAGAATACGTAGGCCACGACACTTTATGAACAAGTTCGTCGTAAGTTTCTTTAAAATAAGCTACAATCTTCTTCATTTCAAAAATATTAGCACGGGAGGAGAGGCTCGAACTCCCGACACCCGGTTTTGGAGACCGGTGCTCTACCAACTGAGCTACTCCCGTTTGTACATAATCAGTTCCCGATGTATACCGGGAACTGATTAAGATTATATTGGTTATTAGTCAAGAATTTCAGTAATCTGACCAGAACCTACTGTACGACCACCTTCACGGATAGCGAAACGCAAACCTACGTTCAATGCTACCGGGTAGATCAGTTCTACAGTGATTTCTACGTTATCACCAGGCATTACCATTTCAGTTCCTTCCGGAAGAGTGATTTCACCTGTACAGTCCATAGTACGCAGATAGAACTGAGGACGGTATTTGTTGTGGAACGGAGTGTGACGACCACCTTCTTCTTTCTTCAAAACGTAGATAGAAGCTTTGAACTTAGAGTGAGGTTTAATCTGGCCGGGCTTACAAAGAACCATACCACGTTTGATTTCGTTCTTGTCGATACCACGGAGCAACAGACCTACGTTGTCACCAGCTTCACCTTGATCCAGCAACTTGCGGAACATTTCAACACCAGTTACAACAGACTTCTTGTCTTCACCCAAACCGAGGATTTCAACTTCGTCACCTACATGGATAACACCAGCTTCGATACGACCAGTAGCTACAGTACCACGACCAGTGATTGAGAATACGTCTTCAACCGGCATCAAGAACGGTTTGTCAATATCACGCGGAGGCAGAGGAATCCAAGTGTCGCAAGCATCCATCAGCTCCATAACCTTCTCTTCCCACTTTTCAACGCCATTCAACGCACCAAGAGCAGAACCCTGAATGAACGGAGTGTTGTCGCCGTCGAATTCGTAGGCTGAAAGCAGTTCACGCATTTCCATTTCAACGAGTTCCAACATTTCAGCGTCGTCTACCATGTCACACTTGTTCATGAATACAACCAGTCTCGGTACGTTTACCTGACGAGCCAGCAAGATATGCTCACGAGTCTGAGGCATCGGACCATCAGTAGCAGCAACTACGATGATAGCACCGTCCATCTGAGCAGCACCAGTTACCATGTTCTTTACGTAGTCGGCGTGACCCGGGCAGTCTACGTGAGCGTAGTGACGGTTAGCTGTTTCATACTCTACGTGAGAAGTGTTGATAGTGATACCTCTTTCCTTTTCTTCAGGAGCGTTATCGATAGAATCGAAAGAACGCAATTCAGAAAGACCTTTCTTTGCCAACACTGTAGTGATAGCAGCTGTCAACGTGGTTTTACCGTGGTCAACGTGACCAATTGTACCAATGTTTACGTGCGGTTTGGTACGTTCGAATTTCTCTTTAGCCATAGCTTTACTTGTTATTTATTTGATTAATAATCAGCTTTTACATCTTTGTGAGCTGTTACCGGGACTTGAACCCGGGACCTCTTCCTTACCAAGGAAGTGCTCTACCGCTGAGCTATAACAGCAAGGAGAATAAGAGTTGTGGGCAAAGATGGATTCGAACCACCGAAGGCGTAAGCCAGCAGATTTACAGTCTGCCCCATTTGGCCACTCTGGTATTTGCCCCTACATTACAAAAAGAACTCTTTTCCTTACTAAATCATCGCAGAGTGAACTTTACCCGGACGATTTCCGTTCTCATATCATCTCCACCTCGTGAAGAAAGACTCATTCCACTCATCCTTGAGCGAGCCTCTTGTCGGATTCGAACCAACGACCCCGAGATTACAAATCACGTGCTCTGGCCAACTGAGCTAAAGAGGCAAGCTAAAAAATGCAACCGTAACGTTCATAGTGTGAGCGAAACGGCTGCAAATTTAGGCATTTATTTTTTACCCGCAAAATTTTAGCGGAAAATTATTTGCTCCGTTGCTTTTCCTTGTACTTAACCAGCTGTTTTTCCAAAGCTTCCAGGCATAAATCCACTGCTTCTTCAAACGTATCACAAACCTTGTTTGCATAAAACTCGCCATTGGGAACCAATACTTTCACTCCGGCTTCTTTATTTTCGGCTGTTTCTGGTTTTACTACCTTTAATGACACCTCTACTTTCTTTATATCGTCGTAAAATTTCTCCAACTTAGCAACTTTCTTTTGAACGAAAGACTGCAATTGCTCTGACGCATCAAAGTGAATCGATTGAATTCTTACTTCCATACTTACCTCCTTTTTACTTTAGGCTCGGGGATGAGCCTGATTATACACTTTTTTAAGCTCTTCAAAAGTAGTATGCGTATAAACTTCCGTTGTCGCCAGACTCTCGTGTCCGAGGAGTTCTTTTATCGAGCCTAAATCAGCACCATTGTTCAGCATAGCCGTTGCAAAGGTGTGCCTCAGCACGTGGGGACTTCTTTTTTTTACAGTCACTACCTTCGAAAGGTTTCGTTTCACAAGGCATGCTACGATACTGCGGTAAAGCCTTTTTCCATTCTTCCGGACAAAAAAAGCATCCGAGCGAACCGGGACAGCTTCATTCCGCACATTGACATATTCTCGCATCGAGCGTCCCAGCTCCTCATCGAAAGGTATAAGACGTTGTTTATTCCGTTTTCCCGTCACTTTAACGAGAGAAGCCGAAAAATCGACATCCTTATCATCCAACCCTATCAATTCTGAAAGTCGCATGCCGGTAGCATAAAACATTTCAATAATCATATGGTCGCGACACCCTTCAAAACCTTCACCAAAGTCCATATCATCCAGCAACCTATTCATCTCACCCTCTCTCAGAAATACCGGAAGCGGCTTTTTCTTCTTGGGCCTCGTCACTTTCCGCAACGGATCTACCGCGACCTCGCCTCTCCTCAAAAGGAATTTATAGTATGTCCGGATAGAACTCAGCTTTCGGTTTATCGTATTAGAAGCAAGTCCTTTGTCCATCAAGGAAGCAATCCATTCACGAACAAGTTCCGCATCTACATCCGATGGAGTCAAGTCTCCCAACATTTCTTCTCCAAACCTCTGCAGTTCAAGAATATCTGCCCGATAGTACTCAACCGTACCTTTGGAATAGTTCCGCTCATGCAGAAGATAGTCAAGAAAAGAATCTGTCAACAACATATCGCTACATATCTAAAATCATGCAACGAATGTATGAAAAAGAATTCAATAATTCAAAGGAATTTACGAATTATTAATCTTCTACTTGCTGAAGTTGTTGAACGTAAACAGCACGTTCTTTCTTAAGTCTTTTAGTCACAGACGGTTTATCAAATTGTTGTCTGCGTCTCAATTCCTTAACTGTGCCAGTTTTTTCAAACTTTCTTTTGAATTTCTTCAGCGCTTTTTCAATGTTTTCGCCTTCTTTTACAGGTACTACAATCATTTTCTTTTAATTAAATGTTAATGGTTTAAAAATCTCACGATTAAATTGAGCGGCAAAATTACACATACTTTCTTTATTCACAAAACTTTCTGCAAAAAAATTACCCATGATTCCTAATTATCAAACGAATGAGCAAAGGGAAAGATGTTTTTATTGAGCCAATCCGCTAAAATCCGTGAAGCATAGCACATTTTTAAAAGAGAATGTGTAACTTTGAAAGCAGAGAATGGAGAGATTATAAACTCATTTACACGCCTACTTAATTACATTTATAAAAATATGGCTCAGACAATCAATCAACGTATAGATGCTCTACGGGCATTGTTAAAAAGAGAAGGCATAGACGCTTTCATTATCCCCAGTACCGACCCGCACCTAAGCGAGTACGTAGCACCGTACTGGAAATCAAGAGAATGGATATCAGGCTTCACCGGTTCGGCAGGCACGGCGGTGATCACCAGCGACAAGGCGGGACTGTGGACAGATTCCCGCTATTTTCTCCAAGCCGAGCAGCAGCTGGAAGGCAGCGGCATCGACTTATACAAGGAAATGCTGCCCGAAACGCCCAGCATCCTCGATTTCCTGCGGGAGAACCTTACAGCGAATTCAGTTGTAGGTATAGACGGGAAGGTATTTTCCACCACACAAGCCATAGCCCTGCAAGAGGATCTGGCAAAAAACGACATCACCGTAAAGAGCATTGCCGACCCGATGAATGAGATATGGACAGACCGCCCTCCCATGCCCGAAGCACCCGCCTTTATCCACGAGATGAAATACGCCGGGAAAAGCTGTCCGGACAAACTGGCTGCTATCCGCCGGGAGATGAAAAAGAGTGAAGCGGACGTATTATTGGTGTCGGCATTGGACGAGATAGCATGGACACTCAACATACGCGGCAACGATGTGCATTGCAACCCCGTAGTAGTAAGCTACCTGATAATCAACGAACAAGAAACACACTTTTTCATCCAGCCCGAGAAAGTAACGGAAGAGCTTTCAGCCTATCTGGAAGAAGCCGGCGTCACCATCCATGCTTATGGGGACACCGAATCCTTTGTGACAAGAATACCGGACGGCAGCATCATGCTCGACATGGGAAAGACGAATTATGCCGTTTATTCCGCCCTCCCCCCTTCCTGCCGGGTACTTGACGAGCGCTCACCGATAGCCTTGCTGAAAGCGGTCCGCAATGACCGGGAAATAGCCGGCATCCACGCAGCCATGCAACGCGACGGAGTGGCACTGGTGAAGTTCCTGAAATGGCTGGAGGAGGCCGTTCCCGCAGGCAACGAGACAGAAATCAGCGTAGACAAGAAACTGCACGAATTCCGTGCCGCACAGCCACTCTACATGGGAGAAAGCTTCGACACCATTGCCGGGTACAAGGAACATGGAGCCATCGTACACTACGAAGCCACTCCGGCAACGGACGTGCCACTGAAACCCGAGGGATTCCTGCTGCTGGACTCGGGTGCGCAATACCTGGACGGCACTACCGACATCACCCGCACCATCGCACTGGGGAAACTGACCGAAGAAGAGAAGACGGACTACACCCTGATACTGAAAGGACATATCGACCTCGCCATGGCTGTCTTCCCGGAAGGTACGCGAGGAGCGCAACTGGATGTACTGGCCCGCATGCCGATATGGCAATACCACATGAACTTCCTGCATGGTACCGGGCACGGCGTAGGCCATTTCCTCAATGTGCACGAAGGTCCGCAAAGCATCCGCATGAATGAGAATCCGGTAACCCTACGGCCGGGAATGGTCACTTCCAACGAACCGGGCGTTTATAAAGCCGGAAGCCATGGAATACGCACGGAAAACCTGGTGCTGACCGTGAAGGACGGTGAAGGCATGTTCGGAAATTACCTGAAGTTCGAAACCATTACCCTCTGCCCCATCTGCAAGAAAGGTATCATCAAAGAGATGCTGACGGCAGAGGAAACGGCATGGCTGGACAACTATCACCAGCATGTATACGAGGCACTTTCGCCAAGCCTGAACGAAGGAGAACGGGAATGGCTGAAGGAAGCATGCAGTAACCTAACCACTAATCACTAAAAAAATGGCATTAATAAAATCAGTAAGAGGATTCACTCCCGAAATCGGGGAGAATTGTTTTTTGGCGGACAATGCGGTTGTCATTGGCGACGTCAAGACGGGACGGGATTGCAGCATCTGGTTCAGCACCGTGCTGCGGGGTGACGTAAACTCAATCCGCATAGGGAACGGAGTAAACATCCAGGATGGAAGCGTGCTCCACACCTTGTACGAGAAATCGACCATAGAGATAGGAGACCACGTATCCGTGGGGCACAACGTGACCATCCACGGAGCCACTATCAAGAACTATGCTTTGGTAGGGATGGGTTCCACCATCCTTGACCACGCAGTAGTGGGCGAAGGGGCTATTGTCGCCGCTGGTTCCCTGGTATTGAGCAATACGGTCATCGAGCCGGGAAGCATCTGGGGAGGAGTCCCCGCCAAGTTCATCAAGAAAGTAGATCCGGAGCAGGCCAAGGAGCTGAACCAGAAGATTGCACACAACTATCTGATGTATTCCGACTGGTACAAATAAAGGGAGACAAGGCGCCCCAAAAAGGCAGGGCGATAAAGGGATGCCATTCCATCACCTTTACCGCCCTATCGCTTTTATCACTCTTTACTTTTCTAAAAGTTTATCATACTCATTATCTTATCCGTTGCACCGGCGTTGCCGGTCACATAATTGCTTGCATTCATGCCTGATTCGCGCAAAAAGACTTCATCTGTCAGCATACGGTCGAGCAAAGTTTTCAGTTCCTCATAATCCTTCACCGAGAAAGCGCCTTTTGCCTCCAGCAACTGGATGGCCTCCTGGAATTTCTGATACTTCGGTCCGAAAATCACCGGAATGCCATAAACTGCAGCCTCAAGAGTATTGTGGATTCCCACTCCGAAACCACCTCCGATATAGGCAATCTCGCCATAGCGGTAGATGGAAGAGAGCAACCCGAAGCAGTCGATAATCAGGCAGTCGGCCTTACGGACATTCTTCTCGTCGGCACGGGTATAGCGCACGTAGGGGCGTTTCAGTTTACGGATAATCTCTACCAGATGGTTTTCGTCGATAACGTGCGGAGCGATAACCAACTTCACCTCTGGATGCTGGTTAAAGTATTCAATAAACAAATCCTCGTCCGGCTGCCAGGAGCTTCCTGCCACGAAAGTCATCGTGTTGTTCTTGAAAAGCTCCACCAAAGGCAGATGTTTGGCCTCCTCACGAATCTGCAGCACACGGTCAAAACGGGTATCCCCCACCACCGTGACACGGCTGATACCTATCTTCGCCAGATAGCGTTTGGAGCGTTCATTCTGCACAAACAAATGGTCGAAGTCGCGCAGCACATGTCTGTACGTACCGCCATACCACTTGAAGAATACTTGTCCGCGGCGGAAAATGGAAGAAATGCTGTACACCGGAATACGGCGCTTGTGCAGTTCGTCCAGATAGTTCTTCCAGAACTCGTACTTGATGAAGAATGCCATGCAGGGATTCACGATATCCAGGAACTTCTTCACATTGCGGGACTTGTCGAAAGGCAAGTAACAGACAACGTCTGCCCCCCTATAATTCTTGCGGACCTCATAGCCCGACGGCGAGAAGAAAGTCAGCAGAATACCGTAATCCGGATATTTGGCACGAATTTTCTCAATCAACGGCCGTCCCTGCTCGAACTCCCCCAAAGAAGCGGCATGGAACCATATATAGCGCACGTCCTTCTCCAACTGCTGCCGGAGAAGTTCATAGACCACCCAGTGTCCCTTCATCATTTTTCGGGGCTTACGGCTAAATGGAGCAGCCAGATGCACCAGAATATCGTAGATGGCTATTGCCAAGTCATATAGCATACTATATGGATTAAGGATGAAGAAGATTTATTCACTTTAAAGCATCAACAGCACGCTGTATACGGGCCAACGTCTCTTCCTTGCCAATCAGCTCGGTAATGTCGAACATGTGCGGGCCTTTACACTCGCCCACCACTGACAAGCGGAAGGCATTCATCACATTTCCCATGTGATAGCCACGCTCAGTAATCCAACCAATCACAATATCTTCGGAAGGCTTGGAGGAGAAATCTCCGATGCCGCGCAACACATCCATCAATTCGGTCATGATGCGGGGAGTATCTTCCGACCAACGCTTCTTCACATCCTTTGCCGCATATTCCGTGGGGGCTACGAAGAAAAAACGGGTCTGGTCCCACAGTTCCTTTACGAAGTTGACGCGTCCCTTCACCAGTGAAACCACTTTCGTAAGGAACTCGTCGCTATAGTTGGAGGCGTCTATGCCGTTGGACTCCAGCACCGGTCTGAAAAGACAAGCTATCTCCGCATCCGGTTTCATCATGATGTACTCATGGTTGAACCAGATACCTTTCTTATAGTCGAATTTGGCACCCGACTTGCTGCAATGGCTCAAATCAAACAATTTCACCAATTCATCCATAGACATCAGTTCCTGGTCATTGCCCGGATTCCAGCCCAGCAGAGCCAGGAAATTAATGACCGCTTCGGGCAGATAGCCTGATTCGCGGTAGCCTGAAGAGACATCTCCCGACTTGGGGTCATGCCACTCCAACGGGAAAACCGGGAAGCCCAGACGGTCGCCGTCACGCTTACTCAATTTGCCGTTACCCTCGGGCTTCAGCAACAAGGGCAAATGCGCAAAGGCAGGCATGGTATCCTCCCACCCAAAGGCACGGTAGAGCAATACATGCAACGGTGCGGAAGGCAACCATTCCTCACCGCGTATCACATGGGACACTTCCATCAAATGGTCGTCCACAATATTGGCCAGATGGTAAGTAGGAAGTTCATCTGCCGATTTATAAAGAACCTTGTCATCAAGAATGGAAGAGTTTATCACTACTTCCCCACGAATCAGGTCGTTCACATGCACATCTTCGTTCGGCTCTATCTTGAAACGCACCACGTACTGCTTACCGGCAGCAATCAGCGCGTCTACCTCTTCTTTAGGAAGGGTCAGTGAATTGCGCATCTGCATGCGGGTAGAAGCATCGTACTGGAAATTCGCAATCTCCGCACGCTTTGCTTCCAGCTCCTCAGGAGTATCGAAAGCGATGTAGGCTTTTCCGGCCTCCAGCAGAATCTGAACATACTTCTTGTATATTTCCCGACGTTCCGACTGACGGTACGGGCCATGGTCTCCACCGAAACTCACGCCCTCGTCAAACGGGATGCCCAACCACTTGAAAGACTCCAGGATATATTCTTCCGCACCCGGTACAAACCGGTTGGAATCAGTATCTTCAATACGAAATATAAAATCTCCTCCATGCTGACGCGCAAAGAGATAATTGTATAAAGCTGTACGCACACCGCCGATGTGCAACGCCCCCGTAGGACTCGGGGCAAAACGGACTCTGACCTTTCTTTCTGTCATAATCTACCTTACTTATGAATATTTTAGACGGCAAAATTAAACCTTTTTTTCCACACTAATGTTTTTTTTTGTACTTTTCGCAAAAATTTCAGCCGATATGAGTTATTTCAATACAAAAAAAGAGTTCTCGCTCAGAGATTTGCTATACAGAGCACTGATATTCATCGGCACTGTGGGGATTATTGTCTATTTTCTGCCACGTGACGGTAAATTCAACTACCAGTTCGACATTGACAAGCCCTGGAAGTACGGACAGCTCATGGCCACCTTCGACTTCCCCATCTATAAGGCCGATGAAGTGGTGAAACGCGAGCAAGACAGTATCCTCGCCGCCTTCCAGCCGTATTTCCAGCTGGACAAAAGCATTGAGAAAAGTGTGCTCGCCAAGTTGAAGGCAGACTATCAGACCCACCTGCGCGGCCTGCTTCCCTCCACCGACTACGTCCGCTTTCTGGAAAGGAAACTCTCTGAAGTATATCGCGCCGGCATCGTTTCTACCGAAGAGCTGAACCAACTGCATAAGGACAGCACAACCGCCATCATGGTCATTAACGACAAACTGGCCAACCAGCAGGACATCAACAAGGTATATTCGGTGAAGGATGCCTATAACTATATACTCACGGCCGATACCGCCCACTACCGCCCGGACATTCTACGGCAATGCTCGCTGAACGAATATCTGTTCCCTAATCTGACCTATGACGAGCAGCGGACCGAAACCGCTAAGAAGGAGATGCTCGACAACTATTCATGGGCCAACGGCATCGTACTGAGCGGACAGAAAATCATCGACCGCGGCGAGATTGTCAGCCAGGAGACATACAACATCCTTGAGAGTCTACGGAAAGAATCCATCAAACGCAGTGAGTCCATCGGGCAAAAACGGTTGATGCTGGCGGGGCAGGTATTGTTTGTCAGTATCTTCATGCTGTGTTTCATGCTCTACCTCGACTTGTTCCGTAAAGATTACTACAAGCGCAAGGGCAGCCTCTCCCTGCTCTTCGCCCTCATCATGTTCTATTGCGTGGTGACGGCCATCATGGTTGCCAACAACATATTCAATGTCTATATCATCCCGTATGCCATGCTGCCGGTCATCATCCGGGTGTTCCTCGACTCACGCACGGCCTTCATCGCACAAGTCACCACCATACTGATATGCTCCATCTGCCTGCGCTATCCGCATGAATTCATTCTTCTGCAACTCTCGGCGGGACTGGTTGCCATCTTCAGTCTGAGGGAACTTTCACAACGGTCGCAACTGTTCCGGACAGCCTTCCTCGTCATATTGACCTACGCTGCCGTCTACTTTGCTTTCGAGCTGATTACAGAAAACGACTTGACAAAAATCAACGGAAGCATGTACACTTATTTCGTCATTAACGGAGTGTTGCTGCTGTTCACCTATCCCCTGCTCTTCCTGGTGGAAAAGACGTTTGGCTTTACCTCCAATGTCACCCTGGTCGAATTGTCCAACATCAACAACAGCCTGCTGCGCCGCATGTCCGAGACAGTTCCCGGCACCTTCCAGCATTCCATGCAGGTTGCCAACCTTGCGGCGGAAGCGGCCAACCGTATCGGAGCCAAAAGCCAGCTGGTACGTACCGGAGCGCTGTATCATGACATCGGCAAGATGGAGAATCCGGTGTTCTTCACCGAGAACCAGTCGGGTGGAGTCAATCCGCACAAGAATCTGGGCTATGAGCAAAGTGCCCAAGTCGTCATCAGCCATGTGACGGACGGGCTGAAGCTGGCCGAGAAGAACAATCTCCCCAAAGTAATCAAGGATTTCATCACCACTCACCATGGCCGTGGGAAAACGAAGTATTTCTATATCTCCTGGAAAAACGAGCACCCCGGTGAAGACCCTAACGAGGAGGCATTCACCTACCCCGGTCCCAACCCGTTCACCAAAGAGCAGGCTATCCTGATGATGGCCGATTCGGTGGAAGCCGCTTCACGCAGTCTGCCCGAATATACGGAAGAGAGCATCAGCAACCTGGTAGACAAGATTATCGATTCGCAAGTGGCAGAAGGCTATTTCAAGGAATGCCCCATCACCTTCAAGGATATTGCCACCGTGAAGAACGTATTCAAGGAGAAGCTGAAGACTATATACCATACCCGCATCAGTTATCCCGAACTTAAAAAATAAGAACTATGGAAGTGACCAGTAAAGAACAGAAAAGAGCCGAACAACTGCTGCAAAGCCAGCACATCGGACTGCACCAAATCAAGAGTTTCAGTTTCATGAAGCGTTACCACCAGGTTCCCCGCAAAAGCAACTTGGCTGCGAAAGACAAATATGGTCCGGGCATACTGACTTTACATCTAAAGGAAGGAAAAGAAAAAGTAATCTATCTGCCTCCTTTCCGTCACCCTTCCTCGGTCATCCGCTACCTGGTCTCCCAAGAAATCCCCTTCGACAACTACGCACCGAGGGAACGGACAGTCGCAGAGGTTCCCACAGAAACATACCAGCGTCCGTCACTCTATATGTTCTGGTTCTTTGTCTTATTCCTGATATTCCTTATATTGGGATATTATTCCATCAGTGGCAGGGGCTTCATCCCGGCTATCATTTCGTTTGCATTAAGTCTTTTTTTCATCAGCATGCTGATGACCCGCTTCTGCTACCTGACGTTGGACAATAACGGCCTCATCATACACAGCGTAGGCAGGACTATCCGCTATCCGTACCAGAACCTAAGAAAAGTAAACTTCGACTTTGCCCGCGAACAGAATTTCACGCACGTCATGGAATTGCTGGACAACGATTACCGCTACCGTCTGTTCTATATCGGAAGGGTTTCGAGGAAGAAACTGAATGAGATTGCCGAACGCCTGCAACAAGCCGGAGTGGATGCCACTTGCAGCCTGAATGATAACAAGCGGTTCTTCCAGGATACGTATATCAGCCACTAAACAGACGTTAGCCAACAAATAAGCTGTCGGATACGGCATCATTCCCGTTTCGCAGATTTCAGAATGATGCCTTTGCACTTGCTCTCAATTTATTTATAATTGCAGGATAAACCTTTTTATAAATAATTTGGAAATGAGCAGAAATGAAATTACCTTACAAGAGATGTTCTCCTCAGTCATCGGGGAACTCCGGGAAGGCGGCAGGTGGGGGACGGCACACATCTACCAGTCAGCGGTGAATGCATTCTCGGCATTCACCAAATGGCAACCGATGCCCATGCGCAAGCTGAGCCCGACCGTACTGAAGAGATTCGAAAACTTCCTCAGACAGAGGAATTGTAGTTGGAATACAGTGTCCACTTATATCAAAGTGATACGTTCGGTTTACAACCGGGCAGTGGACAGAAAGATGGTGCGATATGTACCCAGGCTGTTTGAGCATGTGTATACCGGTACACGGACAGATAGGAAAAAGGCGCTCGAAGCTTCCGACATAGGCTGCTTGGTACGGGAGACAGAGATGAGCCTGCAGGACGGCCAATCTCCCAACACCCGACAGAAAACAAAAATTTTCTTTGTACTGATGTTTATGCTAAGAGGGATTCCTTTTGTGGACCTGGCCTATTTGCATAAGAGGGATTTACAAGGAAACACCTTGTCTTATAGACGCAGGAAGACGGGACGGGCACTGACCGTGTCATTGACGCCGGAAGCTATGCAAATGGTGAGAATGATAGCGAACAAGGACAAGGACTCTCCTTATTTATTCCCCATATTACAAAGTGAGGAAGGCACGGAAGCGGCATACCGGGAATACCAGGCGGCGCTCAGGGCATTCAACCAACGTCTGGCAGTGCTCAGGCAGTGCCTAGGAATGCAGTCGGCACTCAGTAGTTATAGTGCAAGACATAAAGGATTTCCTTTCTTGCTAAAATTCAATAGCTTACAAAATATCTCGGCTTAATAGGTAACGATTTAGAAACCAGCGAAATTCTGTGTTTTACCTCGTTTTGCAGTAATTCAAAAGAACGCTTTTCCTAAATGCAAAGGTAATATTATTTTTTGAATAACAAACCTTTGCAGATAGTCAAATTCAACAAAATCGGCTATGGTTGCCTGAATTTATATTTCAATCCATATTCTTCAAGTTTGCCATATAGAGTTGTTCTGCTTATTCCAAGCAGTTCGGCAGCGGCACTCCGGTTGCCGTTTGTCTGTTTTAACGCACGCAATATCCGCTCCTTATCCTCCGCGTCATTGCGCAGGGCGAAGCTGACAGGTGAGGTCAGTTTCGTCACGGCAAGTTCCAGATGCTCTTTCGTGACCACACCTTCCTGCGCCTGTAATACGGCTCCCATTATCTTCTGCCGAAGCTCACGCACGTTGCCCGGCCATGTGTATATCAGTAATGCTCTCCGGAGTCTCCTGAACCTTAAAATTGACGCAAACCTCCATGACATCATCCGCATCCGGTTTTATGTTGCTCATCTGCATCTGGAGATTGGCTCTGTGCGGACTGGATAACAGCAAGTTGTTTTCCGGGATCTGTGATTCCACGCTTCCGACCTTCGCCTTGAACTTTATCTGCACATTATCCATTGCAAGATAATGATGGGATATCAAGGCTATAAGTGGAATATCAATAGTCTTGTCTCCAACCATGATTTTTTTTCGATTGGAACGTATTTGCGTTATTTGCATTTGTTCCTTCAAAAAGTCTGGTCAGATTTTGTATCTGATGATTCTGCAATGTATCTTGTGCACAGTTTACGGCGTATTGCAAACCATTCATAATATCAGAGAATGAATTGGTTTGAACACTGTCCGGCTCATCGTCATTATTTTTCTTGTCTCTGTGAAAAAGTCCCATGTTTTTAATTTAATTACTTGATTTGTTGTCTTTAATGAGCACTAATCTTGACAATGTCCGGCTTACAGCTTCCATATTTACACTGGAGTCTATATTATTATTGACAATGCCTTGATGCCAAAACCAATATGGTGGATTCTCCGTGTGTTCCATCACGTCCTCCTTTCTTTATTGGGGTTATACTTCGGTTCTTTCCGTTGCGGGCGGAACTTTTTCCGCCCGCAACAGCTTACTGCTTCCTCAAGGTAGGCAATGCTCCTTTAAGTTCGTAACGCCACTCTGAGCCTGCGTTCTGCAAGGCGGTGTTCATGGCATCAACGGCTTTCTGCCAGGTAACGACAGAGCCGTCCACCTTCGTGGCTCCGGTGCTTTCCCTATTGTAGCCGATGCCTTGTTCATGATTGTTCTTCCAATAGCCGGCGGTCACGGTGGTGTAGTTATTTCCCAAAAAGCCGCCGATATGCATATAGCCAGTGCTACTACCCGTACTGGTTACGTTGCCCGTGGCATAGCAGGCAAGGAGGCTGCTTCCTGCGTTCATTCCCACCAGACTGCCGCCAGCGATATTCTTTTTGGGGTCCATTTCTATGATCACGTTGCCTGTGGCATAGCAAGCGGTCAGGGTGGCACTCGAATTCGTCTGACCTGCCACGCCGCCGACATCGACCGTTCCCTTCACTGTGGCAGAGGAACTGCATCCGGTGATGGAACCGCCTATTTGAACACCCACCACACCGCCGACATACACCGTGCCGCTGACGCTGCCCGACACCGAGCAGTTTTCAATGGTGCCCCAGCCATATCCTACCACGCCGCCAATACTGCCGCCATATATTTGATTGCTTGTTATCTGTACGCCCTCCATCACCACGTTCTTCACCGTACCAGCTCTATTGAGCCAGCCGAACAGACCTGCATATTCGTCATTTGTTGTAAAGGTCAGCCCCGTAATGGTATGGCCGCCACCGTCGAAGGTGCCTTTGTATGAGTTGTCGTAGTCTGTGCCTATCGGCGTCCAGTCTTTGCCTGTGAGGTCAATGTTTTTGTCGAGGGTAATGTTAATGTCGGTCTTACCTCCGTTCACTAAATCGGCTACATGCATCAGGCCATCGGCGGATGTCACGGTGTAGCTGCCGTTGCCCTCTATGGTATATCCCGGGTCTTTTGCCGCAGTGAGGGAGACTGTGTAGGTATATTCACCGCCCGCCTGCCAGTCGGTAGCATTCTTCATCTTATAGACGAAGGTCTTGCCGTTAGTGAAGGTGCAGGTAATGAAGGCCGTGCCAGCTACCACACTTTGTGGGGCTACGAGGGCGGTGTAGGTGTTGCTACCCTTGTCATACGGGGTGATTTCGGCCGGGTTGCCGCCTTCGGTGGAGAGACCCGTCAGCCGCACAGATGCCAGCCCCTCGGTGTAGTCCGTCAGAACGATGGTTACCCGCGCCGTGCGGTGGGTGAAGCGGAGCGTGGGGCTACCATAGGTCACCGTCTGTCCGTCGGCTACGATGAGGTCGCTGCCCTCGAAGTCTTTCCGGGCACTTTGGTTGGCTTTTACCTTCACAGCAGAAGGGGTTGTCTCGCCAGCGGTGTAGGGCCACCACGCTGTGACGGTGATGTCTTTGCGGTTGGTCCAGTAGTGCGGGTCGGTGGAGGTCAGCGTGGCGCTGGCGGGGTCGGCGGTGGTGAGCGTCACGTCGTATGCCTTCACCGTGCCGTCCATCAGGACTGCCACGCTCTGCACACCCTCCCAGTCGCCGTCCACGGTGGAACGGGTATTGGCGATGGCTGTCGCAGCGGGGTTCAGCCCCGTGGCGGTAAAGACGATGGGTGTGCCTTCCGCCCCTTCCTGCAGGAAGCCCGCTTCGTCCTGCGTGCAGGCGGCAATGCCGAGCAGCAGGGCTATGGCTGCAGATGTATGGATGATTGTTCGTTTCATGATGCGTGTTGTTTAGGGTTCGTTATTGTTTCTTTTGCAATACGGGCAGACCGTCGGTGCCGAGTACCCACTGGTAGTCGCCAGCGGTGAGGGCGGTGTTCATGCCGTCGACGGCTGTCTGCCATTTCACTGTCGCGCCGTCCACCTTCGTGGCATCTACCTTTTCTCCATGATCACGGAATACTCCTTGCCCGACATTGCCTCCCCAATAACAGGAAGTTATAATTTTGTAGTTATAACGCACTATAGCTCCGGATTCATACTCTTTCAATGTGCCGTCGAACCAGCAAGCGGTGATTCTGCCATAATTTAAATCGGCTATACCACAAGTTCTACCATATGCAGAAATTTTTCCCGTCACAGAGCAGGCAATGATTTGGCCATTATTTTGCTCCACTATTCCAGCTGCTGATCCACTATTGCCATACAGATTCACATCTATGAGTTGTAAGTTCTTTATCACTCCACGTTCATTTAATAACCCAAAAAGTTCAGTAGTCGCTGCTGAAAAGTTTAATCCCGTAATGCGGTGTCCCTGCCCATTAAAGATGCCGGAGTAACCTGGCCATGTGCCTATCCGTGTCCATTCCCTACCCGTCAGGTCGATGTCGGCGGTGAGGGTGCAATTTATTGATTCATCTTTTTGTACGGCTTTGTTCCATGCCAGCAAGCCGTCGGCGTTATAGACCGTGTAACTGCCGTCGTTCTGTATAGAATAACCCAAATCCTCAGCCTCACCGCTCTCGCCGCCTCCGTCAGCCCAGTCACCGATAGTGCAGCCCTCTAACGTCAAGCCAGTGGCGTTCACCTTAACGGTATATTTATAGCGACTGCCTGCTGCCAGCACGACGTTGTTCTGCGGACGGAAGTAGAAAGTGCCGCTGCCGAGTTCCACCCTGATGAACGGCTTGCCTGCCACAACGGTCTGCGGAGCGGTCAGTGCCTCGTAGGTGTTGCCGCTTGCGTTGTAGGTCTTGATGGCGGTCGGGTTGCCGTTATCGGCAGACAGGCTTACGAGGCTCACCGTGGCACCGGCGACGCTCGTGAATCCCGTGCCGGGCTTCAGATCGATTGCCACGCGTGCCGTGCGGTGGGTAAATTCAAGTGTCGGGTCGTCAAATTTCACCGTCTGGTTTTCGGCAGAGATGAAGTCGCTGTTCTGGAAGTCAGCCAATTGGCTCTGGTCTTCAGCCACCTTCACGGCAGGCATCTGGGTGATGTCAGCATTATTGAAGGGCCACCATGCCGATACGGTAATCGGGTCGCGGCTGGTCCAGTAGTGTGGGGCGTTCTCGCGTGAGAGCGTGGCACTCTTGAAATCGGTAGAAGCCGTTACGGTGTATTCCTTTACAGCGTCGCCCATCTTGAGTGCCACAGTCTGTACGCCCTGCCAGTCGCCGTCCACGGTGGCGCGGGTTGATGGGGCTGCCTGCGGCGTTGCCTCTACGGACAGTCCAGTGGCACGGATGAATACGGGGTATTCACCTTCGGGCAGACGGTTGTCGTCGGTCAATTCGTCCTGCGTGCAGGCAGCGAGGGCGAATAGTAGCGCGGTGGCTGCGGGGATAAATAATCTATGTCTCATAATTCTTCATTCTTAATTCTTAATTATTAATGTTTTACAGGTCTGCGCCCACTTCTCCGCCGTCTATATCGTTCCACTTTGCAATGGTGGCTTCGCTGACTTCAAGGACTTTGTTGCGTACCTTGACGGTATAGGTGTAGTTTTTGCCCGCCTGCAGTGCGCCTTCGGGCACGGTGAGTGTGGCATGATATTCCTGACCTTTGTAATTCACAACCAACGGCAGGGATGCAACTGTCTGCGGGAAGAGGATGATTGATGACGTGAGATTGCCGTCTGCCAAATTCATGGCCAGTTCTCCGGTCTGTGCCCCGTTGTCTGCGGTGGCAATACCGTCGGCCGTGTTGAACGTACCGGTGAGTAACAATCCGTCCAGCGTGTAACGTTCAGGCTTGACCACGCTGAAATTCACGCCGTCGCCCGCCTCGAAGGTAAGGGTTATCTGGCTCATGCGGTGGTGGAAGGAGTTGTCTTCACCGCCTTTGGCGGTTTTGTCGGTGAAGCTTACTACCGGGTTGTTTTTGTCTCCCGTGGCTCCTGAAGCAAAGAGGAAGTCGATGGCAGGCTGGTTCTGCTGCGCCGTGGCATCGGTCGTGGCTGTGAGGATGCCTCCCGCCGCGTTGTACGGATAGTAGGCGCGGAAAGTATGGGTCTTTGTATCTTCGATATAGATAACCTTTCCTTCTGCCTCAAATTTCCCGTTTTTCAAGATGAAAGGCACGTTGCCGTACTGGGAATCGTTGCCGATGTCGGTGATGCCGATACGGTCGCCAGCAGTCCAGGTGGTTCCGCTGGCGCGGGTGGCGAGGGCGATGTCGGCGGTAAACTGGGCGGCCACTGGGTCACCGTTCAGGTTCTCGTTGTCGTTGTTGCAGGCTGCCAGTGCGAGGACGAGCGTCGCAAGTGCAAAAAATCTTGTCTTCATTATATCTGTCATTATATTAGTTACAAATCGGCATTTACATCATCACCTTTCACTTCTTCCCAGCCGTTGATTTCGGCTCCGTCCACTTCCATGCCTTCGGGAGTCTCAACCAGCGTTCCGCCGAGGGTCAGCGATGCGCCCTTTCCGGTGTTGAACTCCTTGAGGGCTTCCGTGAGGTCGCTTTTCAGCGTGGTGGGGGTCGGGTTGCCGTCAGCATAGCGGATTTCACCCGTCAGCAGTTGTTCCGTGCCTGTCACACCCAGTAGCCGCACCGTGGCTTTCCACTTGCCAGCATCGTCACCTTCGGTAATCTTGGTGAAGGGCAGCACGACGTTCGAAGCGGCTCCGTAGGTATCAGTAGCGAAATTGAGTGTTCGGGCTGCACCCGTCAGATGGGCAACAATCTCCGTGATGCGTCCGGCGGCATCACCAGTAGGTTCGACGACAAGCGTCAGTTCGCGTACCTGCTGCTTCATTGCGGCGGTCAGCGGATAGTCCTTGTCTTTCTCGATGGTCACCTGTTCCGTATAGGTGAAGAACCATCCCGGGGCATTGTTCACAAAGGTATCCGTGCCTGCCCGGGTTCCCGTGGCTGCGGCAATGGTGGCTGTGGTGCCGTTCACCGTGATTCCTTCAGCCGGGTTCCACACCGCAAGGGTGTAGCTGCCCGGAGCAAACAGATGGTCGGGGGCATGGGTGGCGGAAGTCTCCGTACCCGTATAGTCACCCATGGTGACCGTCCATGTGGCAGGTATGTCGATACCTTCACCGCGGGCCGACCAGTCGGCTGTCACCGCAATCTTCCCGTAGTCGGGATGCGGCGTGTCATAAAGCGTGTCCTTCACGCAGGAAGAGAGCAGCACGGCGGCTGCCATTCCCATCATATTTATATATTGTCTTGCTTTCATATTCTATTCCTCCGTATTAGAATAACTTCCATACCAATGTCACACCGGCATTGATGGGACCACACCAATCTTTTGTCTCGTTGCCGCGGCGTACACGTACACCGTCGATGACTTCATATTTTTCGAAATCGGCATTCAGGTAGCCCAAACCGAGGTTGAAATCAAGAGCCAGTGCCTTGTTCAGCCGCAGCTGATAGCCGGCGGTGATGCCGCCACCCATCAGGTCGCCCTGCTTGCCTGTTTCGGAGAGCTTGTAGTTGAACTGTCCGGCCTTGAACATCGCGCCCAGATACCAGGCTTTCTTCTCACCCATATAGTAACGCACTTCCGGAGCCACTTCCCAGAGTGCATAGCGGTGGTCCTTGTCGCTCCACGTCCATGAAGTCCACGAGCCGTTTACGGCAATGCCCCACGATGGGCAGATGCGCCATTCCACGCCAAGATCTGGTGTCAGGGTAGCCCAGCGCAGCAGGTTGGCACGCAGGGAGAGATGATAATCAGTTGTGATTTTGGTTTCCGACGGCGTGTCGGCAAGTGTATTTTGTTGAGCGGCTTTCTCGGCTTCTGCCTTTTCAGCGGCAAGTCGGGCTTCTTCCGCCTTGCGCTGCTCTTCGGCAAGCCGTTCCTGTTCGGCACGCTTCTCGGCTTCCAGTCGTTCGGTTTCCGCCTTGCGTCGTGCTTCCGCATCCGTCGCGGCAGTTCCCTTTACCGGTACCGTCAGGCGCACGGTGACAAAATCACCCTCAGTCGCATGGTTGCGGGTAATGAAATTCTCCTCTTTTATTTCCGCACGGATAATCAGTTCGGATTTCACACGGTTGGCACGGATCTTCGCCGTGGCAAGGTTCTCGGCTTCACTGCCCAGTGAATTACAGTATCCGTCAACCAGTAGCGGCAGCTTGCCGTCAAGAATTGTGGTTTTGTTGTTTTCGATACATTCCAACAGGCGGGCAAGTTCCGTGTCATTGCCATTCCAAGGCACGTAGAACATGTCCTTCTGCGGAACGAAGCGGAAGGTGTAAACTGTGTCTGTTTTCTGCTGCGCAAAAGCCGGAAAAGCTGCCGGTGCCAGCCACGAAAACAAAATGAAGAATAGGATTCTTTTGCTCATTTTTTATATGCTTTTTAAATTTCCAATCCAGACTTAACATACAAAATAAGCGAAAAGATTTAAATTCAGCCCGATTCTTGCCTATAAAAAATGTCTCAATTGTCAGAATCGCACATCTTTGTGATTTAGAACATTTTGGTTTTGTCGTTCAGACTATTTTTTTGTCGTTTGGTCTATTTTCCCCATCCACACACCGTATTATTCCGCCTCTGTTTTCCTCCATTTGACAGGGGTACAGCCTGCATTTTCCTTGAACAGCCTTATAAAATGGCTTGGTGACAAAAAACCGGATTTCTCGGAGATGTCGGCTATCGTCAACCTCGGATATCGCGCAAGCAGACGTTTCGCATATTCTATACGAAGTCCGGTAATCCAATCGCGGAACGACATGTCATACGTAGTTTTGATGTACCCGGACAGGTAGGTGCGGTTGGTATGAAGCACATCTGAAAGCTCCTTTATGGTAAGGCCGGGCCGGATATAACCGTCCGCATCGATCCAACCTTTGATTTTTTTCGCCATTTCGGCATGGAAAAAAGGAGTATCCTGCCTCTGTGCCTGTTCCCGGTTTGTGGTGTCACACAGGTCTTCCTCTTCAGAAGTCATGCCATCCTCCATCGCGTTTTCCACCTGTTCGTAAAACAGCAGATAGTTCAGATAGCAAAGGAAGAGATAAATGTAGAACGGTACCGATGACAGAATCCAGATATAGATGTATTCATCAGGCAGGAATGTCAGCAGTCCGCATCCCACCCCGAATGTGACAGCCCAGTAGGTGAAAATGGAAAGCCATTTGATATAGGCACCGATGTCGTCCGCACGGGTGTCATCGAAAATGCGGATGACCCTGTGATAGGCCCGGAGAAGCCTACGGGTCAAGAACAGCCCATAGATAACCAACCATGCGGCCAAGGCAAACATCACCGTTGTCTGTAAACCACCTTTTGGTAACAACAGCAGAACGATGCCGGAAAGGATGGAAAACAGTATCCATAGACAGATATGCGTCCGTAACCGACATTTGGTGATATAAAAGCGGTCAAGCAGAGTGGTGAGGCCCGAACTGAACAACCAGTAGCACAAAAAATAGGTGGACAGGTTCATCAGGATGGCGGCATCGGTATTCTTGAACCTGATCCCAAAAAAGAAATGTACCGAATAGTTGGCGGCAAGTAACAGTATGGCTACCCCCATAATTCGCCGGGAACGCAGATAATTATTGAAAATGGCTTTTTCCGGGGTTGGAGCCAACAAAAAATAAAAGCCGAAGAACAACATCAACGGTAGCGCAATACAAAGTGAATAACTGTATATAGATGGTTCCATTTTATTATGCCTAACTATTTTGAATGCAAAATTAGCGAAAATACTGAATATATGGCGGATTTGCCATGACGATTTACTTTCAACACCCTATTTTGATATAATCGAGGGCTTGTTGTATGGTATCCTTGCCATTATGTCATATTGATGGAAAAAGGCAGGAAAAGGAATGGTATGTTCCCAATCCTGCCATATATATCCGCACACTCGTTCACATTTTTATACCTTTCGGTTTGCACTCGTCACGGACGTTGAATCCCGGCCGCCCGATGATGATATGGTCGGCAATAAAATTGCCAGACGGACTGCGTTCATTCACCGGGCTGCGTATCTGCGGCACATCTTCGGTGTGTTGTGGAGCTACGTTTCGTACACCTTCCGCATCCGGTTTGACCTCCTGTCCGTCATTCTCCTTTTCGGCGACTTCGGGCGTAGGCGGCTCAAGCTCCAACTGTATCTTTCGGTCGAGTGCTGCAAGTTCGGACTTCAACTGTCTCAGTTCGTCCTCCTTCTTCCATACCTTCCCGGCTATCTCCTACAACTGTGGGACCTCCTTTTCCTGCACCTCGTTCTTCGCCTTGTACTGGTCAATGATGGACGGAATCCTCTCCTATGCGTTCAGGAAATTGCGTGCGGCGGCTACCGGGGCAGCCATCGCCAACATGCAGCTTATGTCATACAAGGATACTGATACTACGGGAGAACCTGTCGAGCATGTGACAGAACCGGACAAGCAAATTGCGCATTCGGCTCTCGGTGACTACGGACCATTCAGTGTGAAATACGCCACGAAGGAATTTCTCAGCTACGGGAACAAAAAGTTCCGCATATAGATTCTGATTTTGCTTGTTACAGATGGAAGCAACGGCAATATGCCAGAGGAGGCCGGGCTATACAAAAAAATAAGGGGCTGTACACATGCGTCAGCTCCTTGTTTTTAAGGGGATATTCGACTTTTAGCCCCCAAAAAGATCAATATTGTTATGTACAACCGTCCAACCTGCGGGTAAAGTGCGCAACTCGGACCTGGACAGCAAGCTGAAAAGAGGCACAAGTATGTAGGCAACCCTGTTATAGCACCGGAATCTGCTGTGTCGCATGAATCAACCGTAGTCCCCGTGAAAGGCATGGCTATACCGCCAAGGGCTGTGGATGAAGTCGCAATGCGGAAAGCCGTCCTTTCCCAGGCAGTTCTCAGGAAGTCTTAAGAAAGAGGGGATAAACATCTGATACGGACAACTCGCAATACGATACGCAACGATGAAAGTGGTGAACAAATCTGGCACTAACGGATGCGCCTCTTTTATATGATTATAATATTAACAAGAAATGCCCGCCATTGTTCTTAAATGCGAATTATAACTTCTTACTGTTGGAAGATTATCTATAAATCGGGCATGAGGGTAAGAGTGCTTACAAACAATTCGGCCCGCTTTATTGGGGGCTGCCAAACCTCGACCGGCACCTGTACCACCCGCGGATATAAATTCGGACCGGAGGTATGGATGGTATTCCGCACACCGGACCAACGTACCCTTGCGGACAGTCCCGAGCCCGGCAAGCCATAATTCCGTCGGGTCAATTGAACAACCGCCTCTCGGAATATGTTCATATCATGGGCCGGTCCCGTATGCAGCTATTTTCCGGGGTACATGACATTGAGGACATACCGCCTGATGCCGACATCCGAGGTTATGTTTAAATTTGTATATTAATTTATATTTTTATATATTTGCAACAGTTATTGTCTAATTTACATCAGAATGACACGTGTTCGGAATATGGGAAGAATACTGTCCGCATTCCTTATGCTGGGAATTTCCTCCATGTGCGGAGCCCAGATATATAAATACTTGGGAATAGAGGACGGATTGAGTAACCGGAGGATTTACCGTATCCAAAAAGACGGGAGGGGATACATGTGGTTCCTCACCCAGGAGGGGATGGACCGTTATGACGGCAAGCGGATCAGGCATTACACTGTTCTTGACGGCAATCTGAAGGTGGCCCCGCAAGTCAATCTGAACTGGCTCTACACCGACACGGAGAACACGCTGTGGGTTGTGGGAAGGAAAGGCCGTATTTTCCATTACGACACCCTCCATGACCGTTTCCGGATGGTATACAGGATACCCGGTCTTCAGGATGACTTCGCCACGGGCATGCTCTGTTACGCCTATATGGACCGTGGGGACCGCATATGGCTCTGTCAGGGTGACCATATCATCCGCTATGACACCCGCACAGGCATTGCGCAGCGGCTGGTCTCCCGTTTAAGAGGTGATATAACCGCTATCAGCGAGACGGACGGTACAAACCTTTTCATCGGTACCGTGAACGGACTTTTTCCGGTACGGGAAAGGGACGGTGTCCTTGAGGCGCTTGCGGACACGGACAGCATCCGGACGCCGGTCAGCGAACTCTACTACCACCCCGGTTCGAAGAAACTGTTCGTGGGAACCTTCAGGAAAGGCATACTTGTATACGGAGTGTCCGCAGGCAGTACGCTGCGGAATGTGGCCGTCAACCGGATCACCCCTCTCAATGACCGGGAGCTGCTGATAGCCACGGGCGGAAGGGGGGTATACAGGATGGATATGGACTCGCTAGTGCCCAAACCCTATATAACTGCCGACTACGCCAGCCACAACGGCATGAACGGAGACAATATCAATGACATTTATGTGGATGGCGGGGACCGTATCTGGCTTGCCAACTACCCCGCCGGAGTCACAATCCGGAATAACCGCTACCAGAGCTATGAATGGTTCCGGCACTCACCGGGCAACAGCCGGTCGCTGGTTAACGACCAGGTGCACGATGTCATCGAAGACAGCGAAGGCGACTTGTGGTTCGCCACCAGCAACGGGATCAGCCTGCTGCAGCCTGCGGTAGGACGGTGGCGCTCCTTTCTCAGCCGGTCCGATGGGATACAGGATGGCGGGAACCATATCTTCCTGACGCTCTGCGAGGTCTCGCCGGGTGTCATCTGCGCCGGCGGGTACGCTTCGGGCCTGTACAGGATCGAAAAGAAAACCGAGAGGGTGGAATACTTTCCCCCCTCCTTTGCAGCAGAGGGGCGTCCAGACCAGTATATCAATGACATCGGAAAAGATTCTGGAGGATGTATATGGACAGGGGGCTGCCACAATCTCAAACGTTTCGATCCCCATGACGGCACAGTACGCCTGTACCCGGTCCCGGGCCCCATCACCGCCATACTGGAGAAGGCTCCGGAATGGATGTGGATCGGTACCGGCATGGGGTTGTACCTGCTTGACGGGCACGGGGGGACCTGCAGACATATCGCATTTCCAGTCGAGGCGGTTCATGTCTATGCACTGTACCAGGCACCGGACGGGCTCCTGTATATCGGCACCGGCGGGGCGGGACTTCTCGTCTATGACAGCGTGGAGGACAGGTTCGTCCGCCAATACCAGACCGAGAACTGCGCCCTGATATCCAATAACATCCATACCATTGTCCCCCGTGCGGACGGCACCCTGCTACTGGGGACCGAAAACAGCGTGGCCCTGTTCCGGCGTGAGAGCGGCACTTTCAGAAACTGGACGGCAGAACAAGGGCTGGCAAGCGTATGCCTCAATGCCGGGGTATCCACTTTCCGGCACGGGGAAAGCTTCGTGTTCGGGAGTAACACCGGAGCCGTCATGTTCCCCTCCGACATGAGGATACCCGCCCCGCATTTTTCTCGGATGCTCCTGCGGGATTTCATGATCTCCTACCGCCCCGTCTATCCCGGGGACAAGGGATCCCCCTTGAGGGAGGATATTGACAATACCGTCAGGCTGGAACTTGCATATGACCAGAATACCTTCTCCCTGGAAGCTGTCTCCATCAACTACGACTATCCCTCGAACATCCTATATTCATGGAAATTGGAGGGGCTCTACGAGGGCTGGAGCCATCCGGTCCAGAGCGGGCGGATACAGTTCACGAGCCTGCCCCCAGGCAACTACACCCTGCGTATCCGTGCCGTCTCCAATGAGGAGAAATACAAGGTGTATGAGGAAAGAAGCCTCGGTCTGAGTGTCGCCCGGCCGCTGTGGGCGGGTACATGGGCCATTGCCGGATATGCGTCATTGTGTGTGTTGGCTGGGGTGGTGTCTTTTCGTGTTGCCATGTTGCGCAGGCAGAAAAGGATATCAGACGAAAAGACGTGCTTCTTCATACATACTGCCCATGATGTCCGTACTCCGCTTACGCTGATCAAGGCTCCGCTGGAAGAGGTGGTGGAGAAAGACATGGTGAAGGCGGAGGGGATGGACAATGTACGGATGGCCCTGAAAAGCGTGGACGGACTTCTGGGATTGGTCACCAGCCTGATAGATTTCGAGAGTACGGACAACTACACCTTGAGACTTCATGTCTCGGAATATGAGCTCAACAGTTATCTGGAGACGACCTGTGAGGCATTCCGCACATATGCCTCCATCAGGGACATCGATATCACCCGTGAGAGCGGCTTCCCTTACCTGAATGTCCGGTTTGACAAGGACAAAATGGACTCTATATTGAAGAATATACTGTCCAACGCACTGAAGTACACTCCACGGGGCGGGAGTATCCAGGTCCGTGCCTTCGCGGACCGGCATGTATGGGGTGTGGAAGTGGAAGACACGGGGATTGGCATTCCACCTGAGGAACGGAAGAAACTGTTCAGGAACCATTTCAGGGGCAGTAATGCCGTCAATCTGCAAGTGGCGGGAAACGGTGTCGGACTGATGATGGTACATAGGCTGGTAAGGCTGCACGGAGGCAGGGTCCGCGTTACCAGTACCGAGGGGAAGGGGACCATGGTATGTGTTATTTTTCCCCTGAGGAGCAGACGCCTTGACAAGGCATGCCCCGTTGCTTCGCCCAGGAAACAGGATACCGGGGAAACCCGCATGGGACCGGATTGCGGCCCCATGCGTGAGATCCTTCCAACAATGACCGGCGGGGACCGGCAGCGTATTCTTATTGTGGAGGACAATGACGATTTGCGGACCTACCTTGAGGGGCTGCTGAAAGAGGAATACCTGGTCCAAACCTGTTCCAACGGACGGGACGCGCTGCTTGTGGCGAGAGAATACAATCCGGACCTGATACTTTCGGACGTTATGATGCCTGAAATGGGAGGGGACGAACTTTGCGCGTCCGTCAAATCCGATATTGAGACATCCCATATCCCGGTCATGCTGCTGACCGCCTTGGGAGATGAGAAGGACATGCTGGAGGGGCTGGAAAACGGAGCTGACGCCTATATCACCAAACCGTTTAGCATAAACGTGCTCAGGGCGAATATCAGGAACATACTGGCAAACCGGGCACTGCTCAGACGGGCATACGCCGGTCTTGAGGACGGAGTCGGACAGGTTCCGCCGGACTGCCACAATACCCGGGACTGGAAATTCATGGCCTCCGTAAGGGAATGCGTCATGAAGAATATCGACAACCCCGGTTTCTGTGTGGACATGCTCTGTGGCATGCAGAACATGAGCCGCACCGGATTTTTCAACAAGTTGAAGGCGCTCACCGGCCATGCCCCGGCTGACTATATCCGCTCCATGCGGCTGCAATATGCGGCACAACTGCTCAGGGAAAAAGACTGTTCGATAACGGAAATCTCGGATGACTCGGGGTTCTCCGATGTCAGATATTTCAGGGAGGTGTTCAGGAAGTACTATGGAATGAGCCCGAGTGAGTACAGGAATTCGATGAGAGGATAACATCACGGGCAGACAGACTCCAGGATATGGCAGGTCTTATTGTCGGAGATGGTGTATGTTTCGCTCCGCACCGACAAGCCGGGCACGGTTAACTCGTTCACCGTAATGATGAAGGCGAACAGCCGCCCTGCCCCAGTATTGAGGCTCGTGCCTGATAGGGATAGTAGAAATAATAGTGTTCGTCCAACAGCCCGCCTGCGAGCGGTGTCGGACTTTCAGTTTTCCATACGAGACCGCCCGTGTCGGCATCTCTCTCGGCTGTCAGTTTCACGTTGGAATAGACTGTTTGAGTGCCCCGCACCACGTATAGGCCGCAGGCCCCGCCTTCGGAAAACTTGGTTTGGCAGCCATTCTCCACAGTACGGGTGGTTTTGCGAACAGCCGACGTATATCCTACTATGGTAGTTCTCCAATGTTTGCATGCTACGTTGTCCTTTCAACGCATCCTGTGTCCGCTCCAACAATGGAGAAAGCAACCTTTTCTTTTTCCTATCCATCATTATTCCTTGTTTTTAGTTTACTACTGTATTATAATGGTAAAGAAGGAAAAGGATTTTGGATAATTGGGATATTTAACATTTAACAGTATGGACATGCTGATAGCCGCATCCATGATTTTACACTCATGTGATGCAATTGGGAGGAGGCAAGTCATTTAAAGGAAATTAACGGTTTCCTATCAGGATAGTAAAATCACGATCCTGACAGCAAAAGAACAAACTAATATATTTATTTGAATAACCCGTAATGACAAATCAAGCGACTTCGGAGCTTAGGAAGCGGACGGTTTAGCGGCTTAATTGCCGTTAAACCGTCCGGTTTTCGTTTAACGAAAACACAACTTGCTGTCCGCAGGAGCGGACCATGTTTCTCCAATAATTATTGTGTATCAGACCATTGTGTGGCTATTTTCCTGTGGTTTGTGGGGCTTTTCCATCAGATATTTGCCGGCTGTTCTCCCCATTAAAGGATAGATATATCTCCATGACCATGTGACTTACGCCCATAATTCGGGGATAAGGAGGCGAATATACGGAAAATCTGCCCTTTACATGCCCTATTGTCCATTAATGGATTGCTACTTCTACACTTCTGCAAATGGAGAATGGGCATGTAGCCGTGTACGACTTATGTTTTTTCTTCATTGTCTCCATTAACGGATTGCTACTTCTACACTTCTGCAAATGGAGAATGACATGTAGCCGTATACGCCTTATTGTTTTTTCATCGTCTCCATTAACGGATTGCTACTTCTACACTTCTGCAAATGGAGAATAACAGGTAGCCGTATACGCCTTATTGTTTTTTCATCGTCTCCATTAATGGATTGAAACTTCTACACATCTGTAAATGGAGAATAACAGGTAGCCGTATACGCCTTATTGTTTTTCTTCATCGTCTCCATTAATGGATTGATATTTATACACTTCTGCAAATGGAGATTTTGAGATATCTATATCCGGAAGGATGCGTGCTCCCTTCGCTCCCGGCTATCCCTATTTTGATATCCGGCTATATCGCAATTCTGTGATAGCATTATCCGGATAGCGTATCATACGGCTATATACAAATATGGCTACACTATAATTCATGGTTGTGATGGAGATGGCTTTTCCTATCCGGTAACAGACCATGATGCCACGAGGAAAAAAGCGACAGCCGCAGAGAAAAAACGGATGGCAGGAACCATTATGGAATCTGGTAAATAGAAAATCCGGTACATGCGAATTCAGGCGATCATCCCGGATGGTAACCTGTCAAAGAGGCTTTTGAGACATTTGAAATACCGATAATAAAAAAAACGAGATCAGGTATTTTGGCGGATGGCGGCAGGATTGCCGCCTCCGGCCCTTCCGAGTTTGTACGCGTCCTGCGTGAGGGCAGCTGGTTTGACAGCGGGTGCACCGACGGGGAGTACATGGTGAATTTCTCCGGGCGGTACAGGGAACTGCACGGGGTGACGGTGAGGACCGATACGCCGGAGCATTTCATGGACGACCTGAAAAAGTACGGTTACATCAAGGGCTGAACAGTCCGTTCCTTTATTATTACACTCCCTGCCGGTTTGGGGTCGCTTCACTTCCGGTGGGGATTTTTCTTTTTTCATCGTCGTGACGCACCCGTCCTTCAGGTTTTCCAAAGGGGGTCGTGAAAACCGACCGGCTACGGAGTATTTTTCCTTCCCATATGACAAAAACCGACTATCCATGACTATTCCTGCCAGTGTGCCGGTCGCGCTTGCCTCTCATGGTTTCTTCCCTTATATTCGCACTGACATTTAAACAAGTTGAAAAATATGGAAATATGCTACATCGAGGCCGGTGTCCTTGAGAGGATGCTGGCACGCGCCGAGAACCTGTCCGCACATGTGGACAGATTGTATGAGAGAAACCGCTGTAAGGAACTCGGAGAGTGACTGGACGGCCAGGATGTCTGCCTGCGCCTTGACATCTCGCCACGTACCCTGCAGACACTCCGCGATACCGGACGGCTGGCGTTCACCCGCCTCCAGCGCAAGTTCTATTATAAGCCAGAGGATGTGGAGAAGCTGATGGCCTACGTCGGCATCAGACGCAAGGAGAAGGCAATGAGAGAAGGAAGGAAGAACGGAAACCTTTAAAGAGCGGAAGAGATGGAAGGCATTATCGACAAGGAGAACGAACGTGTCCGCAGGTTCTTTGCCCTGCTGGACAACATGGAGAAAAAAGTGGAGCGTCTTGCCCGTGACAACCGTCCTCCCTTCAACGGGGAACGGTTCCTGACTGACAGGGAGCTTTCCGGAACGTTGAGGATCAGCCGCAGGTGCCTGCAGGATTACAGGGACCAAGGGCGGATTCCCTATATCCAGCTTGGCGGGAAGATCCTGTACAGGCAGTCGGACATCGAGAAGCTGTTGGAGGAGAACTATCACGCAGCATTGGTATAATATCGTATTCAAGTTTAAGGATTGCCGCCGGAATCGTAAATACAATTCCGGCGGCAATTTTTTTATTTAGCCTGCGGCTTCCTTGCCGGCCGCAGGTTTTCTTCTTTCCATCAGCCGGTCCATGTCCGAGGATATCTTCCGGTCGGTGACCTGAGCGTAGACCTGCGTGCTGTCGATATTCGTATGGCCCATTATCCTGGCGATGCTCTCTATCGGAATGCCCGCGGTCAGTGTCAGGGTCCCGAACGAATGCCGGGCCATGTGGTAGGACAGGTTCTCTTTCATGCCTAATGCCACGCCCATTCCATGTACCTCGTACCAGAGGACATCGCGGACCGGCAGCGGGAATACCGGCCTGTCGTCATCCGTGGTGTTGTAAAGATCCAGTATCTGTCCGGCTATGGGATGCAGCGGGATGAACGCCTCCACGTCCGTTTTGGCGCGGCGGATGCGGATATACCTTCTTCCTTCCGAGGTCGTTCCGATGTGACGGGGATGGAGAGCCCTCGTATCCGCGTAGGCCAGACCGGTCAGCGAGGAGAAGATGAACGTCCTGCGCGCCAGCTCCATCATCGGGTCGGGCAGCGGGGTTTCCATCATCCGCTTCAGTTCACTGCGGCTGATATGCCTTAGTTTAGGTGCTTCTTTCCTCTCGTATGCCACGTCCTCTATCGGGTTGGCACGCAATACTTCCCGGTCCACGGCGATGTAGATGAGCCGGTTGAGCCAGCACAGGCAGTGGTTCACGTGTCCGTTCCTGTGTCCCAGCTCCTTCTTGAGAAAGACCTTGAACGATTCGGCGAACTCTTCGGTGATGTCCGAAAAGGCGATGTCCTTCATCCCGCGGGATTCGATGAACTGCCTGAGGTTAAGCTGCGTGGTCTTCGACTGGCGGTAGGTGGAGGTGGAATTGATCTCCTTGGAGCGGACCCTGAGCCGTTCGCGTTCCACCTCTCCGGCCTGCAGGAGGTATTCCGGCACGGAATTGGCACCGGATACGGTGGTCTTGAGCAGCTCGGCCGTGACCACTCCCTGGTTCCTCAGCAGGTTCCCATACGCCTCTTCCAGCCGGCTTCGGAAGGCGGCAAGGCGGTTGTTCTCCCTGGCTGTTTTGATTTCACACTTCTTGCTGTCCCAGTCTCCGGGTTTGCAATAGATGCCTGTCGTGACTGCCGATTTCTTTCCGTCGATGCTGATCCGGCAGAGGACGGCGGTCGTGCCGTCCGATTTTACCTTGTTACGGTTGATGTAGAATAAAAGCTTGAATGTACTGCGCATGATAATGATTGTTTAATTGTTTAAGGATTAAAGAATAAGTTTCAAATCGCGGGTTGCCTCGACGAACCTGTCCATGTCCTCGAACAGTCGCTTCGGAGTTACACGGGCATATATCTGGGTGGTCTTTATGTTGGAGTGTCCCAGCATTTTGCTGATGGTCTCGATCGGCACTCCCTCCTCGAGCGTGACCAATGAGGCGAAAGAATGCCTTCCCATGTGGTAGACAAGGTCCTGGCTCAGCCCCGCCATCAGGCGCAGGGATTTCATGTTGGCCCTGAGCGTATGGTAGTCCTGCGGCGGGAAGAGGGTGATGCGGGTATCGTCACGATACTTCCCGATCAACGCGAGTGCTTCCGGCAGCAACTTGACGCGTCCGAGGTAGTCGGTCTTCTTCCGCCGGTATTTCAGCCAGAGGCTGCCCTCGTCATCCTGGAAGAGGTTCTCCCGGGTGATGCTTACCGCATCGGCATAGGCGGTGCCGGTGTAACAGGCGAAGAGGAAGAGGTCCCGGGTGATGACATGTGACCTGCGTTTTTCCGGTATCTCCAGATCGCGTAGCTTCTCGAAATTCTCCCGGCTGAGTGCTTTCGGTGTTGTCTCCTTCTGCTTGGGCAGCTTGAAGTGGCAGAAATGGTATTTCTCCGAGTGCCCCTCCTTGTAGGCGATGCGGCAGATCTTTTTCAGGATGGACAGGTAATGGCGCACCGTCTCCATTGCCAGTTTCTTCTTTTCCAGGCAGAAGTCCTGATAGTCACGGATGAACTGCTCGTTGAGCTGTCCGAAGGCGAGGTCCGAGACCTTGAATTCCGTTTTGATGAATTCGGCAAGGGTGCGCCGGGTGTACACGTAGGTCGACATTGTCGTCGGTGCACGGTCCACGCCGACACGGGCCTT
Source organism: Bacteroides sp. AM41-16 (assembly GCF_003603495.1). Taxonomy (NCBI): domain Bacteria; kingdom Pseudomonadati; phylum Bacteroidota; class Bacteroidia; order Bacteroidales; family Bacteroidaceae; genus Bacteroides; species Bacteroides sp. AM41-16. The sequence goes on from NZ_QTNE01000022.1 coordinate 95,768, forward strand.
CATCTCCTCATTGTGCCGGTCGAGAAGTTTGAGCAGGGTCATCTGCATGCCCGCGTTACCCTGGAACATGTCCCTGACCGCGGCGGCATCGAAATCCTTTTTCCTTTCCATGAGGGAATTGAAGGCCGAGTGTACGGCAAGCAGCAGCCTCTCTATTTTTTCATTGGTCTCCACCGCTTCCCGGCTCTTGCCATTCAATCGGCTCTCACGCGCGTTCCATAGCCCGGGGGTACAGGAGAGCTTGCAGCTGAACTGCGCCATCGTGCGGTTGAGGGTGATCCGTCCCATGATCGGGGCCTTGCCGGTCTTGTCCGGCTCGCTCTTTTTCAGGTAGAGCAGCACCTTGAATTTTTCCACTTTCATAACGCTCTTTTTTAGGTTGTAAAAATACTCCTTTGAAAAGCGTCCTTTGGCATGCAAAACATTGATAAACAGTGAATACAAATCTGCTTTGTTCCTATCGGTAAAAATTCGGTTACCTGCCGTTGTTTTCGAAACAGGCGGCTAACAGTCTGGTAACTGAAACGTCGCAATATTTTGTTTTCTTTTGCAGGTCTGTCTGTTCTGCAAATCTTGCAAAATGCTTAATTATAAACGTTTTACGTTTAATTATCGTCATTCTGTTTTTTATTGCATTTCTAAATATTACTTATGCAGCCAGACACACCTGGGCCACAATGGCCTACCATTGCGAGATACACCCCGGAATCATATCGGAAGCCATGGGGCACTCCTCCATCACGGTGACGGAAACCTATCTGAAGCCTTTCAGCAACAGAAAGATTGACGAAGCCAATCAGAAGGTAATTTCTTTTGTAAAAAACGAAGGATATCCAGTATAAAAGAGATTACTTCTTTTGAGGAAGTAGAGCAAACTTGTTGTTTCTTTTTTATAGTCTTCAAACAAAGTTTTGAGGAGCGGATTGATATTGGCTTTACAAAAAGTTTCCCAACGTAAGCAATAAACTGAGAGATAGAATCTTATATTGAAAATTAGAGACTTTTTCACTTCATAATTTCTATTGCAGCTTTTCTATGATGTTGGAGATTAAGACTATATATTATCTTTCCAATATCCCAACGGACTGTTTTTTACTATTCCAAACAAAACCGGTCTATTTTCTCCTTATTCCCTGATTATTAACGGAATTAACAGGATTTCATTACCTGCGAAGTAACGGAAAATCATATAACAAAACAGATATGGGAAAGGAATATAAAATGAGAGATTATTCACTTTTTTATTTTTTAAATTTATAAATTTAAAGTTTTCAATTATGAACAAGAAGTTTCTAAGTGTAATCCTGTTCAGTGCCTTAATGGTTGGTACTGCAGGAACGTTTACGTCTTGTAAGGACTACGATGATGACATCAACAACTTGCAGGAACAAATCGACGGTCAAAATGGTCTGAGTGCCAAGATTACTGCTGTAGAGAGCTCAATCAGCAATTTGCAGTCTGCACAAAGTGGTTTGCAGAGTGAAATCGCTGCTGCAAAAGACGAGGCTTCAAAGGCTGCCCTTGCAGCACAAGAAGCTGCTATTGCTGCAGCAAAGGCTGAATTGGAAAAAGTCAAAGCCGAGTTGCAAGAGGCCGACAAAGCCGGTATAGCAGCAATAGAAGAAAAACTGGCTGAAATTTCAGGTAGAATCCAGACTTTGGAACAGTTCAAAACTACTACTGAAGCAACATTGGAAAAATTGGCAGCAGCAGATGTAGCTTTGCAGAGCAGCATCACTACCTTGAAAGCTGATGTCGCTGCCAATGCAGAACAGATTGGTAAGAACAAAGCTGCCATTGAAGCACAAATTGCCGCTTTGGATGAATATAAAGGAACCAACGATGCTGCCATTGCTGCTTTAAAAGCTGATTTGGAAAAATTGCAAGCTGGCGAGCTGACAGAAGAAATGGCTGCAAAAATTGCAGCACAAGTAACAGAAGTTGTAGGCGCTAAATTAGACTTGATTTCTGCTGCATTCAGTAAAGCTGTTACTCATGTAGAATTGTTGAGTTATTCATTCGGCAGCAAAACTGACAATATTATTGAAGGTGAGCCTTTTATAATGGATTTGCGTACTGCTGAAGCTGTAGAAGACCGTGTGTTTGGTAAAGGCAGCTCCGACGAAGTAGAGGCAAATTCTTATGAAATCATTAATCAAAAGGAGTTCAAAAAAGGTGAAAGAGCATTCATCAGCGACTCTGTATTGATTCGTGTGTCACCGGCTAATGCCACCTTGACCGAAGGACAGATTTCATTTGTCAATTCTGCACTGGGCAATCTAGATGAACTGGTGACTGTTGAGAAAGTGGAGCAGTTCAAAGGCACAGTAACCAGAGGTGTATCTTCTAATGGTCTGTGGAAAGTCGTATTCAAGTTGAACAAGGACAACTATACAGAAGAGAATTTGCTGAAAGCTGCAAAGTTTGACTATAAGAGCGGCAACGCTGAAGACGAACCGGTGAAGAAACTGAAGGATATTCTCTACGCAGTAGCAGTAACAGACAAACCGGGTGACGTGGAACGTAGTGTGACAACCGGTTATGAATTGACACTGGGTTCTGTATATACACCGCAGTATAAACTGAGTTTCAAGGTCAACGACAAGGATGTGAATGATCTGCGTAACCGTTTCCAGTATGCTGAAGATGGAACTTTAACTGCTGATGCAAGCAAAAAGCTGTTCTATGACTATGCATGGAATGTTGATGGAAACGGAAACCGTATAGAGGAAAACGGCTCTTATGTATCTATTGATGCTACTACTAAATATGACACATGGAGAGACCAAGACCTTTGGTGGGGTGGCGATAACCGTGACAAAGAAGGTTCTAGGAACTCTTTCTTCTCTACAAAAGTGGGTGAAAAGTTTACCGTAGAATTGAATTATAATGATGAGGATATCAGTGGTATCTATGGTTTCTATGTAGTGCTCGACGCGCAACGTGCCGTAGAAAGTGCTCCGTCTGAAATCACGGCATGGAACTCTTATGAGGCAGATATCGAAGGACTGAATACAATTACGACAAACCGTAAGATTGAAATGTCTATCAATGCAGAGAAGGCTGATGGTGACATTATCGGTTTCCGCGTATATGCAGTAAATAATAACGGTTCTTTGGTTGACCCGGACGGTAAGGCATTCTATGTAGCAGTAGGCGACATCGATGCTATGACTACTACGTTGAAGGCTGATTACGTACCGGTATGGAATGCTCCTGATGGTAATTACGAACGTGATGTTGAGATTGATTTGGACGAAGAACTTCTGAAACTGTTTGAAGATAAATATGATGAATATGAGGAAGGTAATTTGATATTTGACATAGAGAATAATCCGAATGACAATGACGGTTTCGCCAAAAACTTCGACAGACAGGAAGGCAAGTTAGTTATTTCATTGAAGGGTGATTTGGATAAGTTCAAGGATAATGGTACTTATAAGATGTATTTCAACTTTACCGATAGTAAGAAGAATGTAATAGTTAAGAAAGTTGCCATTGAAATAACCAAGAAGATGCCAGAATTCCCTGCTGCATTCTCTGCTAAGACCAACCAACTTGACAAAGAAGGCGCAAAGGTTGTTGAAGTAACAGAAACTAACTGGAATACTACTACTATCCATAATCTGGGTACAGCATTCAATGGCGTTTCTGATCCTACCAACGCAATCATCGACTTCAACTATACATTCACTTGCGCAGAAAAGCAGATTGTATTCTACTCTGATAAGGCAAATGCTAATAGATATGGATTCTATCTCGATGTAAACAATGACAAGGATAAAGCAGCAGCTCTGTTTGCAGATAAACCAGAAGGAAAGATGTACGATGTAACCGTATCCTATAAGTACAGCAATGTTTCATCAGAAACGGCAGACCACTCTTACACTGTAAAAGCCCCGGCTGCCCAGAACTTCAAACTGAGACTTGTATGCGGTGAAGGTTTCACTTCTGAATGGAAGAACTTTGATACCAAGAAGAATCCAATTAAGGAAGACTTAATTTATAACACTTCTGTAATAAGAATTGCTCTTGCTAATATTCTGAAGTTCAAGAAAGGTGATATAGACTACACGCCTGCTTTTGTTGCTGCAAATATCAAAGAATGCCACTTGGCTTCTAACAATGTGGATGACGAATACTTTACTGTAACATTTGATGAGGCTACTCAAGAATTTGTATTTGCTTCAAGATTGGGACAAAATCCACCGACTTCTGATGTTACTGCAACCTTGAAGTTCACAATGGTAGACTTCTTCGGACACGAAAATCCTGAGGAATATCCATACTTCGTTATTAAGAAATAATTTTTTCATTCTTAGTAATTGATGAAAGAGAAGCCTAACTGAAAAAATAAGCTTCCGTACTTTATGAGGGTAGAGGATGTAAATTAAACTGTGTCAGCAAGGAATAAAGTATTAAC
>NZ_QTNE01000023.1:0-96937 GCF_003603495.1 Bacteroides sp. AM41-16
AGTTAATACTTTATTCCTTGCTGACACAGTTTAATTTACATCCTCTGCGAATCAGCATAATCTCCGTGACGGACTGTTTATTGTTTTTTGCTCAAGAAGCGTCTGGCCAGATATTTCCGTACCGGTTCATCATAGAATTTTAAGCATAGATAAGCCAATAATATGTTCCATGCGTAAACACACAAGGCAACCTGCCAAGTCTGCTCCAACGTGAAGAGCTGGTTCTTGATGAGCCATGCATAGAACAAGTACATAAATGGATAATGTATCACATAGACTGGATAGGATATATCTCCCAGGAACTTGCATATCTGGGTCGATTTTTTATCCGTTGTGGTACCGGAAGCTCCTAACCAGACGAGAACCGGAAAAGCGATGATTACACAGAACGCTTCATAAATGCCATTTGTACAGACCGGTGTTGCACCTTCCAAGTAGGGCACTGAAAACAAGGCAACCAATGCAATGGCACATATCCAGAAAGCACCTTTCACCTTGATAGGCTTGAAGTTGCGCGACAAAAGCATGCCCATGGAGAAAGGAAAAAGCATCCTCAGCAATCCGCCGCCAAAGTTTATTCCGTCCAGTGTCCAGCCTACCCCCATATTTCCGTATCCGGAGATGTCGAAAATGGCGAATGATGCCAATGCCACTCCCAGCAATATTGTCAGTACGGCAAGGGCTTTGTTTGATAAGCGGTGGATAAACAAGGCATAAAGGATGTTGCCTAAATATTCAAAAAACAAGGACCAGCATGGACCATTCAAAGGAAACATTTCGCCATTACCACGGACTTCATAACCTGCACCTGGCATTGCGGGAATAAAAAATATAGTGCAAAGAAGGGACAGCATAATCATGGAGAGGGCAATATGTGTTCCGTCCCATTGTACGCATCCTTGAAGACAGAAAGTAATGGCACCCAGGACAGCTCCCATAATGACCATCGGATGGAGACGTATCAGGCGCCGTTTAAAGAAGTTTTTCATTGTGAGGTTCCTGCCCCAACGGTCGTCATAAGCATACCCGATAACGAATCCCGATAGTATAAAGAAGAAATCTACAGCTAAATAGCCGTGGTTGAAGGTTTCGATAATGCTACCACCGGCAAAAGCATAGCCTTCGAATATATGATACCATATAACCATCAAGGCTGCTACGCCACGGAGCCCGTCGAGAAGGTCATAATGTGCTTTGGTGTCTGAAAAGGCAGAAGATGAAATGTGCGACATCTGTTTTTTTTCTGTTGTTTGGTTAATGTTTTCGGATCTCAAAGATACGCCATGCGAAGCGAAGTTCTTTTGCTTAAAAGCAAAAAAGAACGGCAATCTTCTATTTTTTTGCGCGTACCCGGCTGAGAGTATAGATGGAAATACCCAGGAAGGCTGCCACATATTTTAGCTTCACCCGATTTATCAGTCTGGGGTAACGGCGGTTAAATTGTTCATACCGCTCTTTGGGAGGCAGTTGGAGCCTTTCCACAAACATATGACTGAGCTCTTTGTTTACGTTCTGATGCAGTATTCTGCCCCAGTTGGCTATATCAATATATGTTTCGTAGAGAGCATTTAACTTGTCTATGTGGATGACGTAGATTTTGCAGTCCGAAAGAGTTTCAATGCTTTCTACTGACGGCTGCTGATAGTACAGTGAATCCATTCCGAAGGTTACATCACCTTCCTGGCTGAACCAAGTGGTGGTATCTTGTCCGTCGTGATGAAATACGGAACGGGTGACCCCTTCCTCAATGAAATAAACCAAACGGTCTGTCACTCCTGCTTGTACTATATAAGTTCCTTTAGGGTAGTGTCTTACCTGCATATTCATCAGCAATGCCTGAAGAGCTTCTTCGGAAACCGGATAAATCTGCCTGATTTTATGAATGATGTTGTTCATTGGAGGGGAGCTTTTTATTCGTTTACAAACTTACATAATTTTATTAACTAAAACTGAACTTTGATATACAAATGTGTGCGTTGCCTTATAAGCGTTTATGGTATAATGGAATTTTTTTTGTAAAAGAGATGTTTGTTCTTTGAATATTGTATCTTTGTAGAAAACAGTAGCGTATGAATAAAATATTGGTAACATTATTGGCTCTAATCGGAGGTAGCTGCATTTCATTCGCACAGATGGAGACTGGAAGAGTTTCCGATACAGCTGAGGATACATTGAGAATAGAAAATGAAATTGTCGCTGTTGATACCGGATTTTACCAGTCAGTAGTCCGCTATGATACGGTGCGCTATAATTTGAAAATGCAGAGTGTTTACAAAAAGGCTTTTCAACTAAAGAATGATGTTTTTGTGGAAAAGATGAAAGAGCCGTGGTTAGATGATATTCTCAGAAATATCTTATTTAAATAACCATGAATTTGTGCTTTGCGTCATTCGGTTGACTTCCTGGTTTAACTCACTCGGTTAAACCACACTAAATTCAGCATTCTCTAAAAACAAAAATCAGATAGAAATCTTGCGATAACTATCTGATTTTCAGAAGAGCGGAAGACGGGGCTCAAACCCGCGACCCTCAGCTTGGAAGGCTCTTTGATAATACTATTCAATTATTTGATTGTTAGTCTGTTAATTACTTCTATAAAAGTCAATAGAACAACTATTGACCAACATTGGTAAGGTTTATACAATACCAATAGCAGCATTTAGTAATGCTAAGTTTCTTGTTTCTTTCTCATAACAATTTCTATTATTTTAAAATATCACATTTGCTCCAGAAGATAGAGCCTAAAATAGCATAGTCCTCTTCAACACTCTTATCAATAAAGAATAGTTCAGAGTAAGGATGTCCCTCATATTCAAAATTGAATTTGACTGCCTTACACTCTCTAAACTTATTATCACTGCACCAAACAACTTTCTTCCCAACATAATGGAATGTATCTTCCAGTGAAATACTATTTACATAAGAAGGAAGAAAAGGAAGTGAGCTATTATATTCAGATTTCGTACTTACTGCTTCTATATCATTATTCCAAAGTAAATCCCTCTGCTTATCTGTTTTGAAGAAAGCCAAGAAAGTAGGGCTAATCAAATTGTGTTTCATCCTTTTGTCAAGAAGGAATGTAAAGCCTACATCTTTTACTTGAATAAGTATCTTTGCCTTATTTTTCATTATCGAGCAAACATTTCTTGTGGAAGTTTATAATAATTAGATGGATATCCTGTACTTGCCTTATAATTATCATATTTGATTTCAAGTACACAGAAATCCTCTAAAACTCCATCTACTTCTGCAATTCTAACCTCTCCTTTATCTGTTTTTAGGATGGCTAACTTTGTTTTAGGAAGTGAATAAGAATCTCCCATCTTCTCAATACTCCAATATCTACCAGACAATATTTTGTGAGTAATATAGCAGTCAGTTCCCACTATGATTTTGTTGCCTTGCTTTTTGGCTGTAATTTGGTCTATTTCATATTTCTGTGGAGGTGAATAATTATAATCAACAAGATATGGTTTCATTATTTCATCTTTACAAATATATGTAATACCATCCCTCAAAAAAGGCTCTATCACATATGCTGTATCTCTTTTCACTATATTTTCCTGCTCTTTATTTTGTTTAGTCTGAACAGAGCATCCTATCATGCAAACAGACAATAAAAGTATAAAAAAGTTATTTTTTTTCATTTGTAACTCTCATTTGTTCAAAATCTATAATCCATTTATTCTCTATAAGGAATTGCACACCAAGTACTCCATGAATCTGTATTCCAGTTTCATCCTGCACTTGTTTTATAGCCTCAGAAGCATCCAATACAGAAAAGGTGGAAGTATAATCCCTCCCTTCAAAATTGAATGTAGCTTCAATGATAGGAGTTTCTTTGTAGTGTCCCTCTATCCCCATTGTTCTATATGCCCCTTCAAGTAGCTTAAACTCACTCTTAAAATGTTCATATACAAAGTCAAATAGGGTGTTATGAGTAGCACCAGTATCAATCAAGAAACAAAGGTTATTTGTTTTTCCTGATGTCAGTATCAGTGGTAAACCTGCTTTTTGCAGACCAAATGTTAGTGGAAATTCCATGCTTGTTTTGTTTATTCTATATTCCAATAATTACTTTCATCTCCTTCAAAAGCATCAAGAGTTTGGTCTTCCCACTCCTCTCTGCTATCTAATGAAGAAAATTTATTGCTATTATCATTAGTAAATAAGTTATTTCTTTTAGTGGAAGTGGCTTTTTGAGGAAATGAATACTCTTCTAAATCAAAATTAGACATAAACTCAAAATCAATAGGTAGGTTTATTCTACTCATTGGGTCAATTATATATGCTACTTCTGTTCCTTTGTATCTTCCTGCAATTTTTACAGCATTATTATTACCCCATATTTTAAAAGATTCAAGTGGCAAAATATAGTCAAGATTAGGATAAATGGCTATTTTACCCAAGGTATCAATAACTCCCCAATGAATATTATCCATTAATTTAACTCGGGCATAGCCACAAATAAATTGAGGGTCACACCAAATATATGTTCCAAATGAAACTATCTGCTTTTCTGTGATATTAATATAAGCATATTGATATTTCTCATTTCTGACTAATGACAAGCCACAACTAAAAGGGTACATTTCCTTATATTTAGGAGTGATAGCAATTCTCCCAGATGGATATTTTGCACCAAATAGATTGTTCTTTTGAAAGACAATAAGGTCACTCATTTTGTTCTTTTTGTAGCCATACTACAAAAAAAGAAAGTGTGGTACTTTCCTGCTGAGTCCAAGGTATCACCACAACACCTACAATCACAAACAAGGAAAGCCCACACCTGATGGTATGAGCATTCACTCCCTTACTGCTGTGATTGTTAGTCTTCAAAGTGGTGATTTTAGGACTTCACAAGTAAGAAGCAAACACTTCTTTTCTAATATGTCTTGTTAAACTTCTATTTCATTAGCAATCATTTGATTGTTTCTGTTGCAAAGTTAGGACTTTCCACAAATAAACAATCATTTGAAGGCTACTTTTAATAGGTCTCAATCCATATTAGTACCATAGGCATGAGCTTATTCTCTTATCTATCATTAAGGCTCTTGAAGTGGAAAAGTAATAATAACCTTCATATCCACCAGTGGCAAATGTACCATTTATTCTATTACATATCTCTGATTCTCATATCTTTTCAAAATAAAAGCCCCAATTCCATGCAGGAACCGAGGCTTACAACAATAATAAACACAAGACAAAGGCTACTCACCTTTATTTTCTCTTAGCCATTATACACATGAATATCAAGCCAATAGTGACATTCAAAATACCTTTTATCATTATCTCCATGTTATAATCAGTTCAAATATCTTAATACCCAACTACAGCCAGCTACTCCAGAAGGAAAAACAAGAAAAGGATGGAGAACATTTCATATCCAATCTTTCTTTCAAACTACCTTCTGGAGCTTGTTTTCCAGTTCTCCATTCAGCCACCATAGAAAATACCCCTTGCTCATTTACTTCCTATATAAATATAACCAAGTAAGTGTAAAGTGTCGAATTTTTATTTTTATTCCTATAAGGTACATTACAAGTTTTTTCGACACTACAGAATTTCCTAACATAATGGATAAATAAAAGCAAATACTCCAGAAGGGAAATAGGAAGTATAAGATTATTGTATAAACCAAGAATATTCATTTTCTCCATACAGAGCCTTATTTAGCCCTTCTGTAAGTTGTGTGGCATTCAGTGACCTATCCAAGAAATTATCTATATAGCTGCTTTTATTGGCTCCAGTGAGTAGATTATATACATTCCACATGGAAATAGCATTCTGATTCTCTGGAAGAGCAAAGTTATCATCATTGTAATATGCCTTGGCTACAAGCCCTATCTGTGTATCAGTCATCAGCATTTGAGGAAGCCTTTTCTTCTGTTCAACTGGAAGATATTGGTATAATCTGCTCTTTCCCAAGAACTGTGCAAATTGGCTTTCAGTCATATAACTATCCTTATAAGCACTCATGTAGTAGAGGTGTTTGGCTATGTTGTATTCTTGAAATAGCCTCATCACTGAACTAAATAAATCAGCAGTGCTCATCACCTTTAATTCTGACTTGTAACCATCAGTAGATACACACATATTACAGCAAACCAAATTTTTAAAGCCAATGAATACTTTGAACTTTTCTGCACCTTTCTTACTATATAGATTCTCATGATTATATGCCCTTACTCCACCAATAGTAAGATTCAATCTATTGCCCATTATATCTTCATGGATAGTGGGAATCTCAAAACAGAACATCATTCTTTCATAGTAAATAGTCTTGTCTGATTCAAGTAAATCCTTCACTGGTTTATGAATAGCTTCGGGTGTTCTGCCTTTAATGACATGGCTTACTCTTATTGCAGGTTCTTCAATCCTCTCATTGGGAAATATCTGATTGGCAGCTTCCCAAACAGTTTCAATAAATGAAGGGTGACTGATAGTTATCTCATTATCCTTGCTGAATACTGGCACTACACATTCTTCCCTTAGATGCTGTATAGTGACTTCTTTGGTGTTGGCTTCTATAAAAGGCAATCTTTTGTTTTCCCTTCTGGAGCTGATAATTTCAGTCTCTATAGTTTCAACTGGGGTTTCAACCTCAAACTTTGGCTGATTGAAGGTTTGCATCAACATATTAGTTCTGTGTACTGGCATTAACTGCATTGCTTCCATAATGTATAAAATTAGGATTATAGTTGATAATAGGTTTATTGCTCTCTTCTTGTAACTGCATCTTCTTCTGCATGAAATCTGATGTAAGTTGTTGATACCATTCTGGGTATTGGTGATAAATGGAGGTAAGCTCTTCAATGGTTTTAGCCTGATTTATCTTCTGCTTTATCATATCCAAGTTTACTCCATTATTGCACCAATCCAGTATTATTTGCCCAGTAGTGGGTGTAATAGTAAAGTCTGGCTTACCCATGAATAGACTTGTTCTATCCTTTGATGCAATGGCTTGATGCTTCATGTTAATATCAAGGACTATAGTAAATTCATAGTCTATTCCATCTCTCATGACTGCTTTTAACCCCACTTTCTCAGGGATCATCTTACCATTTTTCTCACTAAGTACATAATCCTGCTTACACCTCATTGTGCAAACAATATGGCTTGGGGATTGTAGAATCTTCTGCATGAAGGAATTAATTCTTGGTGTAATCTTCTGCCAGTTAGTGAATGAATTGCCTTGTAGATTAGCATGATACTCCAGAAGGTTATCCCAACATTGAGAGATACTATCAATGATTATCACCTCCATTTTAGCATCCTCACACACTTTTACAGCTTCAATATAGGTTTCAGGTGTAAAGTTGTCTTGAAGGGGTAATACATTGTAGTTGCCTAAACTGGCATATAAATCAGCACTTCCATTTTCACTATCAATGATGGCTATTTTAGTCCAGTCATTAGTCAGACCATAGGCTAATAATAGTGCAGAATAGGTCTTCCCTGAGCCTGCACAGCCTTGTAGAGCAAGTTTTATTTTAGCCTGCTTCTTTGATGATACTCTTAAATTTAACATGACTATATTCTATTAATGATTAACTACTTAGAAAATAAAAAAGGCAGTCAGACTATTAATCCAACTGCCCTTCTGGAGCATTTTCATTAGTTCCTATAGAGTTGCCAATGTAGTAGCCCCTCCTTCCCCTTTCTGATGTAACAAAAGGAATATATCTCCAGTTTCAGCAGAGCATACTTCTGAAATGACTGGTATTGTCAGCTCTCCACTCTCCACCTTCCTTGAACAAGCTCCAGTTTCAAAGCCATAGACAAAGAAACATTTGCCAGTGTGTTCATTTCTTTTCACTTCAATCTTTTCCACATTGTGCTGTGCTTTAAATTCAGCCACACTCATTGTCTTTAAGAACTTCAAGTTTCTTTCCATAATTGTAAATTTATTATTGTTGCAGGGGGGACCATCCCCACCCTGAGTGATGGGGTAGGTGATTGGTTGGAGTGCATAACACTCATGGCTCCAGAAGAGAAAAAAATAAAAAAATAATTTTGGATAGTTCTTTCAAGTCAGTAAAAACAGTTATACTATTACATATATAATTCAAAAATAAATAATGGGAAAGGCTCTATCTTTTGGCTATTTTCACCAACCTTCTATTTCTATTTATGTAACAAATTACTATGGCTATTATTTAAAATCTGATTGATTTGTGTATTATTGAAACCTATAAATTTAAGAATACAGCAAATTAAGAGTTTTCTTAGCTTAAAGGTTAAATTATATAATTTCCATCCATCAAGGGTATTAGGTTTCTTTGATTTATTCATAAAATGAGAGTAGTAATGCCTTGAATCTACAACTTGTTTGATTTTTATATTATCATCCTTCAATTTATCAATATCTGAAAATTCGGATATAATTGCTTCAAGCATTTTTGTAAGATTTGCTTCTGTTCTAAATCGAGTACAAAATCCCTCAAGAGCTTGTACTACAATAAGGAAATCTATACTTGAAAATATTTTTGTATTTTGAATGCTATCAATAAGATGTGCTCTTATTGGTGCTATATCCTCTTTGTCATTATACCATTTATGAATTATTTTCGGATATTGCTCAGAAATTAGATTGTAATCAAACAAGAAGTCATGCTTTTTAATTTCCATACACATATTCACCTTTCTTTGAATATAAAAAAATTGTATTGGATGATAAAATCTTTGTCCATTATTATATTCTTGAAATACAGTTTTGTCATATAGCAATATTTTGGAACAGTTTACAGTATGCAACGTCGCCAATGAAAGAAATTGCTCAAACATAAATATATTTGCATAAAAATCTTCTATAGAACTATTATCCTGTTTTAATATCTCAATATAAGTATGTTGGTTTATATTAGGTGAAAAATAGTCACCAACATAATTTACTCCTCCTTCTATCTTTATTGTTGTATTATCATCTATTGGCACACTATTAATAAGCACACTTTTTGACTTAAATGATATTGTTGTTGTTGAAATATCATTATCATCTTTATCAATAGATATTGTTGTTTTTAAAGCACATGGAGAACACCAATAGCTCAATTCTGGAATTGTTATATATGCTTTATAAAAACATTTTTGTTTGAATTCATTAAGATGTTTTCCTATAATAAGAAATTGACAACTATATTTCATAATTGGAAAAGGGCAACTAAAATTCAAGCTTCCAAAGGAATGACAATTTACTAATGTAAGTTCTTTTGAATCAGAAGTTAATCCATGAATAATATCTTCAGAGTTTTCATTAAGAAGTGTGTCGATAAAGTCTTTCTTAGAATCAAAAGCTCCTATCAATTCTAATAATATTTTTTCATCAGGAATGTAAGTTAAAACACCTGCAACAGTCTCATTGGGGTTATTAGGCAGCCACCAGTAACCTTTGCATTCTAATTTTTCATCTAAATTAATTGTCTTGCTCATTTGTATATTCTCCCCATCTCTCTATTTTTATAAATGGAACATATCCTATTGAATCGGAAAGTTCTTGAATCATTATTTCTTTCACAAAACTTTCATACTCCATTACTGTACAAATTGAATCATGAATGGTAAAAATAGGGACTTGTTGATTACCTTCCTCCAAAATCCTTTTACAACACCTATGTAGAATTATTTCACTTTCTATACTCTGTAAAAGACAAGATAAGGCTGTGTGGTCATCTTTTTTGGTAAGTTCTATTAGTTCATAAATAGGAAGGAAATTCATTTTGAAATATCTCTTGTATGTTGGCATATATCTATTTTTTGAGAATAGAGTAGTAAGTATCATAACTTTAATATCATCCCTACTCAGATTAACTCTTTGAGCATGGTTAATTATTTGAATCATATATTCATAAATCTGTCCATGAGATGCTTTCTGTATGTATTCACTTAAAGTAGAGTCATTCCAATCTAAAAGTGAAACATAAGTTTTGATTTCCTCTAATTGTTCTTCACTAAATTTATCTTGCACATTTTGAGGGAGTGTACCTATATTAAGAGGTATATCAGAATTTTTATCCCAGAACCTGGGGTCTAATAATAGGCAAAGTAAATAGGGCTGACTATTAGAAATATCAATATTAACTAATGGAGCACCATTGTAATTTAAAAATCTACGATATATCTTTTGCAAATTGGTTATTACAGAATGTAATCTATGAACATTAGTATCAATGGAAACCTTGTAATCTCCAAGAGCAATACTATTGATATTATATAGTGCTGCATGATACTGAGTAAGAGGATATTTCCTTTTAACAAAGTTGCCATGACTTTTGTCTCTATTTATATCCCAATACTCTCTACCTTTATTGAACTTATCTTGCATAATAGTATGAGCATAATTTACAGCAGCTTGTTCATCTATATGTAATCCTTTTGTGTCATACCAATATGTTAAATAAGGATAACTTATCACTGTGTTAGGTATAAATTTGCCATCTTCCTCACTAAATACTTCTGATGGAATAGTTTTTACTTCTCCTTGAAAGGCTGGATAATTATATCTCACCAATGATACATTTTCATATCTTTCAGTAAACTTATACCCTTTAGACTTTTCACCTTGAATATATTGTCCATCAGTACATAACACTCCAGTCCTTATAAGGTATTCAAGATAAGGATGATAGTCCTTGAAAGCATTCCTTATGAGCTTGGAGTTAATAGGAACATAACCATTCTCTGTTATGGAATCCTTGTTTTTGGCTGGTATGGAACTGATAAGCCCTATAATGTAGATTAACCTGTCCTTATCAAAGTATTGAGAAGAACTCAGGCTTCCATCTTGAGTGACAGACCTTATATGACCAGTGTTGTCCCTGACAAACAGATAGTCTGTTACCGGATGTTGGTCTAAATGGGTGTCTATGTCAAAATTGCTTGGTATCATGGCAAAGTAACCTGAATGCTTCAACTTGATACCTAAGGAGCTAACAACAGTATGTTTAGGCTCTAAAGAAGAGAAATAATTTTGAAGTTGATATTTTCTCTGTAACCACTTCTTTTCTATAAAATCTACCTTACAATCCATATCCATTATGTTAGGAAATTATTGATATAACAAAAATAGTAAAGAATCTCCATAATCCAATAAACCATAGAGATTCTTTTAAACCTACTTACTTCTGGAGACCACTGTCAAACACATATTTAAGAACTTTAGAATTAGCTTCATTCTCAATCTTAAAGTCTCTTTCAATGTATATGTCTGTGACTTTCATTGCTTCATCTATATGGTTGAGGGCTGAATGGACAGTGTATTTGTCTATGCCTACTTTGTTAACTGCTAAAGTAGCCCATGAGTGTCTTGCTGCATAGTACTCCAAATCATCTATTTTCAAAAGTTTTCCAATCTCTTTGAGGCCTATATTTATAGCCTTATTGAAGTTGCCAGCAGTTGAATAAGTATGATAGAAATTAAATATTCTATTTTTTGTTTGGTCTTGGTATTTTTCCATTAGTGGTTGAAGAATAGGGGGAACCATAACTTTCATTTTGGCTTTATCTAACCTTCTGTCTTTGGTTTTACTTCTGTAGTAGGTGATTGCTTTTCCTTCCAGTGTAGAGCAACTGTATAAGTCTATTGAGTTCATTCCCATTAGGCAGAAAGATATAATGAAGCAATCTTTGGCTAAATTATATGGGCATTTCTTCTCTTTTCCTGTGTTGTTGTATTGATAAGGTAATTCCCATATCTTTTTGATGGCTTCTGCTGGTATGGCTCTCTTTCTTGTAGCCTCTTGCTTAGGTATTTCTAAGTTATCAAAAGGTGAATTGGGCACTAAGATGATATTTCTATCATAGTCATTATATCTTTTTTTGACTTCATTGTATAGATGTCTGAGGCATCCAATATATAAAGAGAGCATTCTGTTGGAAGGTATTCGTTTTCCATGTTTCTTTAATTCCTCAATTCTTTGGGCTCTTTTTAATTGTAGGTAGTTCATGAAATCTTTTAATAGCTTTTTAGTTATTTGGTCTGTATTCAAGTGTTCTTTTCCAAGATAAGTGATGAAAGCATTAATGGATGTCTGGTAGTTGGCTTTTCCTTTTAATTGAGTAGTCTTCAACCACTCTTTTGAGAACTGAATGAAATCTATGGTAGTCTTTCTTTCATTTTTAACCTTGATGCACTCTATTATATCATTTAAGCTGTAATTAGCTGTTTCCAATGGGAGGGAAGCACATAATTCTTGATATTGCCTAACAATATTATTTGCTTCCTTAATAAACTTGGGAT
The DNA here is from genome assembly GCF_003603495.1 of Bacteroides sp. AM41-16. Taxonomy (NCBI): domain Bacteria; kingdom Pseudomonadati; phylum Bacteroidota; class Bacteroidia; order Bacteroidales; family Bacteroidaceae; genus Bacteroides; species Bacteroides sp. AM41-16. The sequence goes on from NZ_QTNE01000023.1 coordinate 12,239, forward strand.
TCTTTATTTTGAATGCCTTGGTGAGGTCTTCCTTCCTTACATAGATAGAAGTAGGCAGTCTTTTGACTTCTCTCTTATAAGTCATTCTGATTTTGACATTATACGTACCATCACTCTTTTGTTTGCCTTTTAATACTTCGGCTTTGATTGTTATCATATCTATTGTTTTTGGGGGGAACAACAATAGACCAACAATTACATAATTTATAGTATAATGAAAGGGGGGCAAAGAATTCATATAAAAGAAAAGGATTGATAACCTTTTGATTATCAATCCTCTCTAAGAGCGGAAGACGGGGCTCAAACCCGCGACCCTCAGCTTGGAAGGCTAATGCTCTATCAACTGAGCTACTTCCGCAATTTTTTGTGGGCAAAGATGGATTCGAACCACCGAAGGCGTAAGCCAGCAGATTTACAGTCTGCCCCATTTGGCCACTCTGGTATTTGCCCTTTTGCACTTAAGATTCTATCTCAATTCTCTCATTGAGTAGGTTTGTTTCTCAATTGCGGTGCAAAGATACGACTATTTTTGTAAACTCCAAGCAAAATCTATCATTTTTATTGCAGTAATTGCACATTCGTCTCCTTTATTACCCAGCTTGCCACCGGCGCGGTCTTCTGCTTGCTCCATAGTATTGGTAGTAATTAATCCGTAAATTACTGGTACATCGCCACTTGCGTTTAATTGGGTAATTCCTTGGGTAGCACCCATGCAAACATAGTCAAAATGTGGAGTATCTCCTCTGACTACACAACCAATTGCAATAACTGCATCGACTTCGCTGTATTCGATAAGTTGGTTGGCGCCGAAAGTCAGTTCAAAACTGCCGGGTACTGTTTTTACCAGAATATTTTCATCTTTGGCTCCATGTTTTTTTAAGGTGTCTATGGCACCTTTTAGGAGAGCGCCGGTAATATTATAATTCCACTCAGATACAACGATGCCGAATTTCATTTTTTCCGCGCTGGGTACAGAACTGAAATCGTAGTCTGAAAGATTGTGATAAGCTGTTGCCATAAATAAGGAATTAAGAATTAATAATTGAAAATTAAAGGGAGAGGAGAGATAAAAGAGGCACGGACTACACGGATTCACGGCTATTGTGTCTTTCCGTGTTTTCCGTGTAATCCGTGCCTGAGATATTTTTATAATAAGGTATATTACTTCTTCAATAGTTTGGCTTGTTCGATATACTTATCGATATCCATTGCCTGGTATGAACGGAAGTATTTATCCTTGATAGTGGTATACGCCTGGATTGCATCGTCATACTTACCTTGCTTTACCAGGATTTCTCCAGCTTGCAGCAGGTAGATGGGGCTGAGGGAGTTGTTGTCGGCTTCGTTGGCGGCTTTCAGCAGCATGGAAGCGGCTTTGTCCAGTTGGCCGAGCTGCGCATAGCAGTTACCCATAGCACCTTTCATGGCAGGAGCTACCATTTGGTCGTCTCCGTCAAAGCTGTCCAATGCTTTCACTGCTTCGTCATATTTACCGAGGTGTGCATAGCAGAGACCCATATAGGCTTTTGCAAGATTGGCTGCTTTTGTGCCGCTGTATTCGTCTGCCACTTTTACAAATCCGGCAAAACCGATACTATCACCGTTCAGTGCTTGTGCATAAGCGTCTGCTTCGAAGTATTCTTGCCCTTTGAATAAGGCAGCTTGTGCTTTTTCTTCACGGGGGTCTGCATAAAGGTTCTTGTACATCACTACACCGGCAATGATGATGATTACTGCTACTACAGTGCCGATGATTGCTTTTTTGTTCTTAATGAAAAAGGCCTCCGATTGTGTCAGTGCATCCTCCACGTTTAAGGCTTCATTCGTCTTTTTTTGTTCTGCCATTTTTATATAATCTTTTTGTTATTATTCTTATTTATCTATTTCGACCCGCAAAAGTAAGTTTTTTATAGCTATCAACGAAATTTAGCGGCATCTTTTTTTGTTTTGTATCAGAAAACACCGAAATTATTTCTACTTTTCAATAAGCCGGGCTTCACCTCTGTATTAAAAATAAGCAGGCTTATTTTGTACTGCTTTCGGTTTTGCATTATCTTTGTAACCGAACTCATCGTTACTATAATGATACTGAAACGTATATCTATACTCAATTATAAGAACTTGGAGCAGGTGGAGCTTTCATTCTCGCCCAAGTTAAACTGCTTTTTCGGACAGAACGGCATGGGGAAAACGAACCTGCTGGATGCGGTGTATTTTTTGTCTTTCTGTAAAAGTGCCGGTAATCCCATTGATTCCCAGAATATCTGCCATGATGCCGACTTCTTTGTTATTCAAGGGTTTTATGAGGCTGCCGATGGGACTCCTGAGGAAATCTACTGTGGTATGAAGAGGCGCCAGAAGAAACAGTTCAAGCGAAACAAGAAGGAGTATACGCGTTTGTCGGACCATATCGGCTTCCTGCCTTTGGTCATGGTCTCGCCTGCCGATTCGGAGTTGATAGCAGGAGGCAGTGATGAACGCCGACGTTTTATGGATGTGGTTATCTCGCAGTACGACAAAGAGTATCTGGATGCTTTGATACGATACAATAAAGCTTTGGTGCAGCGGAATACCTTACTGAAGAGTGAACAGCCGGTGGAGGAAGAGCTCTTTCTGGTTTGGGAGGAGATGATGGCACAAGCCGGTGAAGTGGTGTTCCGTAAACGTGAGGCCTTTATCCGTGAGTTTATTCCTATTTTCCAGTCTTTCTATTCATTCATTTCGCAAGATAGGGAGAAGGTGGGATTAAGCTATGACTCCCATGCCCGCGATGCCTCTTTGCTGGAAGTACTGAAGGAAAGCCGTGCTCGCGACCAGATTATGGGCTATTCGTTGCGCGGTGTGCACAAGGACGAGCTGAATATGCTTTTGGGAGATTTCCCCATCAAGCGTGAAGGGTCGCAGGGGCAGAACAAGACTTATCTGGTAGCGTTGAAGCTGGCACAGTTTGATTTCCTGAAACGTACCGGGACCACTGTTCCCTTGTTGTTGTTGGACGATATCTTTGACAAGCTGGATGCCTCGCGTGTGGAGCAAATCATCAAGTTGGTGGCAGGCGACAGTTTTGGGCAGATTTTTATAACCGATACCAACCGCGAACACCTGGACCGTATTCTGCATAAAGTGGGCAGTGATTATAAGATGTTCCGTGTGGAGCAGGGAACGGTTGCCGAAATGAAGGAGGAAGAGGCATGAAGCGCAATAATGCCGAACAGATAGGTGAACTTATCCGTCATTACCTCAGGCAGGAAAGTCTGGAGTCTCCGCTGAATGAACGGCGGCTTATCAGTGCGTGGCCCGAAGTGCTGGGGCCTACCATTGCCTCCTACACCCGTGAACTTTATATAAAGAACCAGGTGCTTTATGTGCACCTCACTTCTGCTGCTTTGCGCCAGGAACTGATGATGGGGCGCGAGTTGCTGGTGCGCAACTTGAACCGTCATGTGGGGGCCCAGGTCATAACGAATATCATATTCAGATGAGCATCCTCAGCTCATCTATTCTTTCAATCTTCAGTTCCTTCAATTCCCGGACTGCCCGGTCATAATACATCGGAGTTTCCAAATCCTTGTTGTCATGCGCATCCAGTCCGATGATAGCTGTACAGCCTTCATTGGCAGCGATTCGCCAGAACTCCGGGCATGGGTAGGTGGATAAACCGTGCGCTTCATTGTAGGCTACATAGCCTATATTGTATTCCAACGGGACATTCAGGCGTGCAGCAGTACGGCAGATGTGCCGGCTGATGGTAGTGCAATGGTGGTCGAACTTCGGATAGGAGCGCATGAACAAGTCCGGATGGGCAAGGCAAGAGAATAATCCGCTTTCCATACCTTCGATGGCGCTCTCTTCGTAAAGGTCGAGCATGTCGCGGCTGTTCGTATGATGGCCGAAGTAGGGAAACTTTTCATCGGTGTGGTAATGATGGTTTCCGAAGATGATATAGTCCAGTTGGTACTTCTTGATTTGTTCTTTCAGCCAATGGATATATTGGGGGAAGTATTCACATTCAAGTCCTATTCTGATGTCTATCCGGTCGTGGTATTTCTTACGGAGCGTCTTGAGACTCTCCACGTAGCCGGGAAGCTCTTCGGGGAGCATCCGCATGTCGGCTACGTAGTCGGTACGGTATTTCCAGGGAGTGTGGTCCGAAAACCCGAGTATCCGGTAACCGCCTTTGATGGCACTGAGCACATAGTCTTCATCATCTCCGGTGGCATGCATGCAGCGTGTGGTGTGTGTATGATAATTAGTTTTCATTGCGTTATGATTTCATCCATGCGTATATCAAACGGTTCTGCAGGAACTTCTTCTACGAGTTGAAACGGGAAGCAGATGCCGGCTTTGTAGGCTGATGGGATGCGGGGCAGAAGCCGGTCATAGTAACCTTTACCGCGCCCCAGGCGGTTGCCGTTACGGTCGAATGCCACGCCGGGAACCACTATGAAGTCTATGTCTGCATAGTCGGTAAATAGCTCGCCGGTTGGTTCTTCGATGCCGTATGCGCCAGGTTTCAAGTCTTCGGGTCCGGTGTACAGCCGCAGTTCCAGGTCGTCACCTACAACTACCGGAAGCAGTATCCGCTTTTCGCGGCTCCACTTCCGGATAAATTCGTGTGTGTCCACTTCGTCTTTGAGAGAGTGGTAGAGCAGTACGGTTGTTGCCGCCCTGAAAGCGGGGTGTGCCTCGAGGGCGGCAAGTATTTCAGCAGACTGACGCGTAGCGGAAGAGCTGTGTCGGGTCTTCAACAAAGCTACCTGCCTGCGCAGTTCTTTTTTCCTTTCCATCATCTTTTTTATCCTCTATGATTGGTGTTGCTTCCGGAGCTTTGGGGAATGCCTCGCCACGTTCCAGAATATCCAATGCTTTCTTGACGGTAGCATCGCTCTGGTTGATGTAGCGGATGTATTGCTCCCTTCCCAGTATGTTATAGATAATGTTGCCGTAAAGACTTCTTTCCAGTAGCTTGTAGGACTTGTGGATAAGCAGGTTGCGCCGCTTTACTCCCTTGGAGTCTGCAAAACGTACAAACTGCTCCACAATACTCTGGTGGCGAAGGTACTTCAACAAATCTTCTTCATTGTCGTATTCACTCAATTTCGCACGGTTGCGGTCGGTATACTGGAAGCTGAATTGCAGAATCAGTCCCTTGTTGCTTACTTCTATCAGGTAAGAAGATACTCCGGTGGTGTCTTGCGGAACGAATACGTCCGGCATAATGCCACCGCCGCCGTATACGGGTCTGCCCAAACCGGTAGAGTAACGCAGGTTTTCGTCCAGTTTGATGCTGTCTTTGGAGAAGAACTCGCCGTGTTCGTAACGGGTAATCCAGTCCATTTCGTATTTGCTGTCCTTGCCGTTCTCGTAGGGGCGCTGGATGCAACGGCCCGATGGGGTGTAATAACGGGCAATGGTCAGGCGGATGGCGGAACCGTCACTGAAGTCGATGGGTTGCTGTACGAGTCCCTTGCCGAAGGAACGGCGTCCTACAATGGTTCCGCGGTCATTGTCCTGAATGGCGCCCGCAAAGATTTCGCTGGCCGAAGCGGAACTCTCGTTTACCAATACCACTAGCGGCAGCTTCTGGCAACTGCCGGTACCGTTGGCATATTCCTCCATGCGGGGATATTTGCGGCCGTGGGTATATACAATCAACTTCCCTTCCGGCAGGAATTCGTTCACCATGCGTGTGGCGGCTTCCATGTATCCTCCGGTATTGTCGCGCAGGTCGATAATCAGGCCTTTGCACTTCTCGTGGCTCAGTTGGGCAATCGCATTCAGCAGCTCCACGTGTGTGGTACGTCCGAATTTGCTGATTTGTATATATCCGTAGTCATCGTCGAGCATATAGGCTGCGTCAATGGTGTTTTGCGGGATGTCACCGCGTGTGATGGTGAAGTCGAGCAACTCCTTTTCCGTGGCACGCTTGACGCCTAACTTCACTTGGCTTCCTTTCGGACCTTTCAGGTTGCGCATGGCCTTTTCGTTTGTCAGGCCTTTGCCTGCAAACAGACTGTCGTTGACCATTACAATGCGGTCGCCTGCCATCAGGCCCACTTTCTCGGACGGTCCGCCGGGAATCACGCTGTTTACGTGTATCGTGTCTTCTTGAATGGTGAACTGGATACCTATACCGCTGAAGCTGCCTTCAAGTTCGGAGTTTACCTCTTCCAGCTTCTGTGCGGGGATGTAGGTGGAGTGGGGGTCGAGTTCCGCCAATATCTGTGGCATGGCCTTCTCTACCAAATCGGTCATGTTGACGGTATCCACATACTGGTCATCAATAACACGCAGCAAGGCATTCAGCTTGTTGGACGAGCTATTGATGATTCCCAGTTTATTACCGGCAAAATGCCTGGCATAAAACGTTCCGATAAGGATTCCCGCGACTACGCTGATTGCGATGATGAGCGGCATAAAGCGGGAAGTATTTTTTGTACTCATGATGTTTATTTACTATTAGACTATTTACAATTTACTATTTGGCTGCGCATGCAACTTTCAACTTTCCATTTTCAACTTTTCATTATCCATTGAAATAAACACTACCTCGATGCCTGCCCGTTTCAAAAGTTCGATACCATCTTCCAGGCGGTATTTCTCGGAGTAGACTACCCGTTTGATGCCTGCCTGGATAATCAGTTTGGAGCATTCTATGCAGGGGGAGGCAGTGACGTACATGGTGGCACCGTTACTGCTGTTGTTTGAACGGGCTATTTTGGTAATGGCGTTTGCTTCGGCATGGAGCACGTATGGTTTGGTGACGTTATTCTCATCTTCGCATACATTCTCAAAACCGGAAGGGGTACCGTTGTAGCCGTCAGAGATAATCATCTTGTCTTTTACAATCAGTGCACCGACCTGGCGGCGTTGGCAATACGAATTTTCGGCCCAAATGCTTGCCATACGTATATAACGCCTATCCAATGCTTCTTGTTTGTCTTTTGTAGAATCGTCCATCATATTTATGCTTTATCGTTGCGGGGTGAATCCCATGACTCTGGTTGTCGGTCCGTCTTTAAAATAGAGGGTCAGTGAATTGGCATCCCCTTCATACTTGTACACGTTTTGCAATCCGGAGATGAATGCCTTGGCCAGTGCATCGCTTTCTGCAGCCCCCGTAACCTTCACACTGATGCTGAGCGAGCCTGAAGCTCCGTCGGCTTTCCAAGTGCCGTTGACGCTTGAGTTGATGCCTTGTCCGTTGACGGTGGTGCCCATCAGTTCTCCATCCAGTTCAGTACCTTCAAAATTGAGGGTGAAGGTGCTTTTCTGATTATATAGCTTGTCCAGACTCTTCTTCATCTCTTCCTCATTGTTGTTCCAAAGGTTTGGATAGAATTGGGCATTGCTGCCTTTATTGGTGAGTCGGCTGAGCTTCCATGTCTTCCCGGTGAATATTCCGATAACATCGTCCTCGTTGTCGCAACCGCTTAGCAGGGGGAGCAGCGAAAACATGAGCAACATGCAAAAGATGTTCCTTATAAGTCTCTTCATTTCTTTATTCCATTTCTGATTAATAATGCGTCGATTGTAGGCTCTTGTCCGCGGAAGCGTTTATAGAGCGTCATCGGATGTTCCGTTCCGCCTTTGGAAAGGATATTCTCTCGGAAGGAGGCGGCAGTCTCCGGGTTGAAGATGCCCGTCTGCTTGAATAGCGAGAAAGCATCTGCATCCAGCACCTCTGCCCATTTATAACTATAGTATCCGGCAGAATATCCTCCGGCAAAGATATGGGAGAATTGTGTGCTCATGCAGGTTTCTGCCACAGAAGGCAGAATCTGTGCTTTTTCCCAAGCCTTCTTTTCATAGGCTTTCACGTCACCTTCAAACGGGGTGTTACGTGTGTACCAAGCCATATCGAGCAGGCCGAAGCTAACCTGGCGGAGGCAGGCGTATGCCGCGTTGAAGTTGGAGGAATCCACAATGCGCTGTACCAGTTCGTCCGGTATCAGTTCTCCGGTTTGGTAATGGCGGGCAAACGTATGCAGGAATTCCTTTTCGATGGCAAAGTTCTCCATGAATTGGGAGGGGAGTTCCACAAAGTCCCAATACACATTGGTCCCGCTTAGGCTTCCGTAGGTGGAATTGGCAAACATACCATGCAGGCTGTGTCCGAATTCGTGCAGGAAGGTTTCTACCTCGCCGAAGGTCAACAAAGCAGGTTTGTCCTGTGTCGGTTTGGTGAAGTTCATCACAATGGATATGTGGGGACGGCTGTTCTCACCGGTCTTTTCGTCAATCCACTGTTCCTTGTAGCTGGTCATCCAGGCTCCCGAGCGCTTGCCTGCTCTGGGGTGGAAGTCGGTATAGAACACGGCAAGGAATTTCCCGTCTTTGTCGAAGACTTCGTAGGCATCCACATCCTTATGATAAACGGGAATATCCGGATTCTTCTTGAAGGTGATGCCATACAGCCTGGTTGCCAGGCCGAATACGCCTTGCTTCACGTTGTTCAGCTCAAAGTAAGGGCGGAGCAGCTCATCGTCGATATTGAACTTCCGGTCTTTCAGTTTATGGGAATAGTACGCCCAGTCCCACGGCATCAGGACGAAGTCTTCTCCTTCCGCTTGGCGTGCCAGGGCTTGCACTTCTGCATATTCTTGTTTGGCGGTAGGCGTGTAAGCCTCCAGCAGTTGGTCCAGCAGCTTATACACGGACTCACTGTTTTGTGCCATGCGCTCCTGGAGGTTGTATTCGGCGAAGTTGTCATAGCCTAGGAGTTGGGCAATCTCCATACGGACATTGGCCAGTTTCTTTACGATTTCCAGATTATTGCTGGCGTTGTCATGCGTACACTTCGTATTGTAGGCCATATATAGCTCACGGCGCAGGTCACGGCTGTCTGCGTAGGTCAGAAAAGGGCCATAGCTGGGAGCCTGCAGGGTGAATACCCAGCCTTCGACGCCTTTTTCCCCGGCTGTCTCTGCAGCGGCTTCTACCGCGCTCTCGGGTAGCCCGGCCAGTTGTGACTTGTCGGTGATGACAAGCTTGTAGTCGTTCGTTTCTTTCAGGTTGTTTTCGCTGAACTGCAGCGTCAGCAGGCTGAGCTCTTTGCATAAAGCCCGGTATTTCTCCTTGGCTTCTCCCTGGAGGTTGGCGCCGTTGCGTACAAAACCATTGTAAATATCTTCCAGCAGCTTGTGCTGTTCCGGGTTCAGCGTCTCTTTGTCTTGCTGCTCGTAAACCGCTTTGATGCGTGCAAACAGCTCTTCGTTCAGGCTGATGTTGTTTTCATGCTCGCTCATCATCGGCATGATTTCCTTGGCCAGTTCCTGCAGGTCATCGTCCGTTTCGGCACTGAGCAGATTGCCGAATACAGTGCTGACACGGTGGAGCATCTCACCGGACTTCTCGTAGGCCAACACTGTGTTGGCAAATGTCGGGACTTCCGGATTGCGGATGATGGCCTCTATTTCCGCATTTTGGCGGCGGATGCCTTCGCGGATGGCGGGTACGTAATCTCCGGTCTTAATCTTGTCGAACGGGACAGTGCCGTGCAGCGTGGAGTATGTTTCAAAAAAAGGATTTTGAGACGATATAGTGTTCATAAAGCAAAGCAATATTAGAGTTAGTATAATCTTCATCATGTTTAAAGGGTCTGATAAAAAACGAACTAGCTGCAAAATTGCAAAAAAAATAGGCGACTTCTGCAGAAGTCACCTATTTTTTATTATTTTCTAACTGTATATTAGCAGTTAACTGATGCCATGTGAGCAATCAAGTCAAGAACCTTGTTAGAATAACCGATTTCGTTATCATACCAAGATACAACCTTAACGAAAGTATCAGTCAAAGCGATACCAGCCTTAGCGTCGAAGATAGAAGTGCGAGTGTCACCCAAGAAGTCAGAAGAAACAACTGCATCTTCAGTGTAACCCAGAACACCCTTCAATTCGCCTTCAGAAGCTTCCTTCATGGCAGCGCAGATTTCAGCGTAAGTAGCGGGCTTAGCCAAGTTAACTGTCAAGTCAACTACAGATACGTCCAAAGTCGGAACACGCATAGACATACCAGTCAGTTTGCCGTTCAATGCCGGGATAACTTTACCTACAGCCTTAGCAGCACCGGTAGAAGACGGGATAATGTTGCCGGAAGCAGCACGACCACCTCTCCAGTCTTTCATAGAAGGACCGTCAACTGTCTTCTGAGTAGCAGTTGTAGAGTGAACAGTAGTCATCAAACCGTCAGTGATACCCCATTTGTCGTTCAATACCTTAGCGATAGGAGCCAAGCAGTTGGTAGTACAAGAAGCGTTAGATACGAATTGAGTACCCTTAACGTAAGTCTTTTCGTTAACACCGCAAACGAACATCGGAGTGTCGTCCTTAGAAGGAGCAGACATTACAACATATTTTGCGCCGGCTTCGATGTGAGCTTGAGCTTTGTCTTTGCTCAAGAACAAGCCAGTAGATTCAACAACGTATTCTGCCTCTACTTCGTTCCATTTCAAGTCAGCCGGGTTTCTTTCTGCAGTGATGCGGATAGCCTGACCGTTAACGATCAGCTTGCTGTTTTCAACATCAGCTTCGATAGTACCGTCGAACTGGCCGTGCATAGTGTCATACTTCAGCATGTAAGCCAAGTAATCTACCGGGCAAAGGTCGTTGATACCTACGATCTGAATATCGTTTCTCTTCATTGCAGCGCGGAATACGAAACGTCCGATACGTCCGAATCCATTAATACCTACTTTAATCATTTTGTTTAAACTTTTAAGGGTTTTATAATGTTTAAAAATAAACTTTCGCTTACTAATTGCAATTCTTTCTGATTTGCGGTGCAAAAGTAAGAAAATGTTTTTATATTCGTAACCAAAATCATAATTAAATAATTGAAAAGATGGGAAAAAGTTCATTTTTACAGGAATTTAAGGCTTTTGCCATGAAGGGCAATGTGATAGACATGGCCGTCGGTGTGATTATCGGTGGGGCATTCGGAAAAATCGTCTCCTCCATTGTGGCAGATGTGATTATGCCTCCTATCGGGCTGCTGGTGGGCGGTGTCAACTTTACAGACTTGAAGTGGGTGCTGAAACCTGCCGAAATGGTGGACGGAAAAGAAATTGCTGCCGTGACCCTGAATTACGGTAATTTCTTGCAGGTCACCTTCGACTTCCTGATTATAGCATTCTCTATCTTCATGTTCATAAAGTTGTTGACCAAGCTGACTGAAAAGAAGAAAGAAGAGGCGCCTGCCGCTCCTCCGGCTCCCCCTGCCCCGAGCAAGGAAGAGGTGCTGCTGACCGAAATCCGTGATTTGCTGAAAGAAAAGTAATATCGAAGCGGAACTTCATAGGGATGTCAAAACCCTCTTGACGCTTTTTTTAGGCGCGGAATTCTAAGACCTACACAAGTTTTTGCACAGGAAACTTGCGTAGGTCTTAGAATTCCGCGCCTAATATTATAACATGATGAAAGCGTTCATGGCTTTTGATACATTCCCTAATGCATTTAACTCTCCCCGGTACCGCCGGAAACTGTCCCTTTTTATACTAAGCAGTAATCTTACCACAGCCGTGGTAAGAAAATAACATTGCTGTGGTAAGCAAGTTGCATAGCTGTGGTAAGAAAACAGCACGGTTGTAGTAAGAATAGCTTTTAGTATCCTTGTGGATAGTTCTAGCCTGAAATTAAAGCTGTTTTTAGTAAAAAAACGTTTTTCTGTCACATTATCCCTGATAATTCCTTTACTTTTTCTACTTTTGCAAATCATTTATTAAAGTCTATACGGATTTATATGCAAGAGAAGATTATTATTCTTGATTTCGGTTCGCAAACCACGCAGCTCATCGGCCGCCGGCTGCGCGAATTGAATGTCTATTGCGAGATTGTACCTTACAACAAATTTCCATACGGAGATGAGAGTGTAAAAGGAGTTATCCTTTCGGGTAGCCCCTTTTCTGTTTATGATAAGAGTGCATTCAAGGTAGATTTGAGCGGGATTCGTGGGAAATACCCCATTCTGGGTATCTGCTACGGTGCGCAGTTTATCTCCTACAGCAACGGTGGACGGGTGGAGCCGGCAGGAACCCGCGAGTACGGACGTGCCCATCTCGGTTCTTTCGATTCGGAGAATGTCCTTTTCAAAGGGGTAAGGAAGAATACCCAAGTATGGATGAGCCATGGAGACACGATTACAGCCATTCCCGACAACTTCAAGATTATAGCTTCTACGGACAAGGTAGCGATTGCTGCTTACCAGGTGTCCGGCGAGGAGATGTGGGGAGTGCAGTTCCATCCGGAAGTATTTCATAGCGAGGACGGTACGCAGATGCTGCGCAACTTCGTGGTGGACGTATGCGGTTGCAGCCAGAGCTGGAGCGCCGCATCGTTTGTAGATACTACTGTGGCCGAACTGAAGGAGCAGCTTGGCAACGACCGAGTTATCCTGGGACTGAGTGGCGGTGTGGATTCTTCGGTAGCCGCTGTGTTGCTGCATCGTGCCATTGGCAAGAACTTGACCTGTATCTTTGTGGACCACGGACTGCTTCGCAAGAATGAGTTCAAGAATGTGATGCACGACTACGAATGCCTGGGACTGAACGTGATTGGCGTGGATGCCAGCGAGAAGTTCTTCAAGGATTTGGAGGGAGTGACCGAGCCTGAGCAAAAGCGTAAAATCATCGGCCGCGATTTTATCGAGGTCTTCGATGCCGAAGCGCACAAGATAACCGATGCCCGTTGGTTGGCACAAGGCACCATTTATCCCGACCGCATCGAGAGCCTAAACATTACGGGCAAGACCATCAAGAGCCATCACAACGTGGGCGGTCTGCCCGAGGAGATGAACCTCCGTCTGTGCGAACCGTTGCAGTGGCTGTTCAAGGACGAAGTACGCCGCGTGGGACGCGAATTGGGAATGCCCGAACATTTGATTACCCGTCATCCTTTCCCCGGTCCGGGACTGGCTGTCCGCATCCTGGGGGATATAACACCGGAGAAGGTGCATACTTTGCAGGAAGCCGACGATATTTTCATTCAGGGCTTGCGTGACTGGAAAGTGCAGGATGCCGACGGCAACGAGACATCGCTCTACCATCAGGTCTGGCAGGCGGGCGTCATTCTTCTGCCCGTACAGAGTGTGGGCGTGATGGGCGACGAACGCACCTATGAACGTGCAGTGGCCTTGCGTGCCGTCACTTCCACCGATGCCATGACAGCCGACTGGGCGCATCTGCCCTACGAATTCCTGGGTAAGGTGTCCAACGACATTATAAATAAGGTGAAAGGTGTGAACCGCGTGACCTATGACATCTCTTCAAAACCACCCAGCACAATAGAATGGGAATAAGACCTACTGAAATTATTAACTTAAAAACAATATAGAAGAATGAAGCAGGATATGATTGTGATTCTGGATTTGGGAAGCCATGAGAACACAGTGCTTGCCCGGGCGATTCGTGCGTTGGGAGTATATAGCGAAATCTACCCGCACGACATTACTGCCGCCGAACTGAAGGCCTTGCCGAATGTGAAAGGCATCATCATCAACGGCGGCCCCAACAATGTGGTTGACGGGGTGTCCATCGACGTGTTGCCCGAGATTTACGAAGCGGGATTCCCCGTAATGGCTGCCGGACACGACAAGGCGCTGTGCGAAGTGAAGCTGCCGCAGTTTACGGATGATGTGGAAGCCATCAAGGAGGCTGTGAAATCTTTCGTATTCGATACTTGCAAGGCTGAGGCGAACTGGAACATGACGAATTTCGTCAACGACCAGGTGGAGTTGATACGTCGTCAGGTGGGCGACCGTAAGGTGCTGCTGGCACTGTCCGGTGGTGTGGATAGCTCCGTGGTGGCCGCTTTGCTGCTGAAAGCCATCGGAGACAAGCTGGTTTGCGTACACGTGAACCACGGACTGATGCGTAAGGGCGAATCGGAAGCCGTGGTGGAAATCTTTGGCAAGGAGCTGAAAGCTAACTTGATATACGTGGATGCTACAGACCGTTTCCTCTCCAAGCTGGAAAACGTGGCTGACCCGGAAGAAAAGCGCAAGATTATCGGCGGAGAGTTTATCCGTGTCTTTGAGGAAGAAGCCCGCAAGCTGGACGGTATCGACTTCCTGGGACAAGGTACCATCTATCCCGATATTGTAGAGAGTGGCACAAAAACAGCCAAGATGGTGAAGTCTCATCACAACGTAGGCGGTCTGCCCGAGGATTTGCAGTTTGAATTGGTGGAGCCGTTGCGCCAGCTGTTCAAGGACGAAGTACGTGCATGCGGTGTAGAGCTTGGATTGCCGTACGAGATGGTTTACCGTCAGCCGTTCCCCGGTCCCGGATTGGGAGTACGTTGTCTGGGAGCCATTACCCGTGACCGCTTGGAGGCTGTACGCGAGTCGGATGCCATTCTGCGTGAGGAATTCCAACTGGCAGGCCTGGATAAGAAGGTATGGCAGTATTTCACTGTGGTGCCCGATTTCAAATCTGTGGGTGTACGCGACAATGCACGTTCGTTCGACTGGCCCGTCATTATCCGTGCCGTCAACACAGTGGATGCCATGACCGCTACCATTGAGCCGGTGGACTGGCCCATCCTAATGAAGATTACCGACCGTATTCTCAAGGAAGTGAAAACCGTCAATCGCGTTTGTTATGATATGTCTCCGAAACCCAATGCGACTATCGAGTGGGAGTGAGATTGACCAATGATAATGATAGCCTCACCTTAAAAACGGTGGGGCTGTTTTTTTTATAACAAAACAACAAAGAATAGAACAATGAAACTTTTATGTATGATTGCTGTCTTTTTGTGCATCCCCTGGGTAGCCTCTGACGCACAGAAGCAGGACTGGGGAAATTTGAAACGCTATGCAGAGGCAAACAAGGAACTGGTACGGAAGGGAAAACAGAAGGACCGGGTGGTTTTTATGGGCAACTCCATCACGGAAGGATGGGTGGCAAACGATGCCGCTTTCTTTGAAGACAACGGTTATGTGGGCCGTGGTATAGGCGGGCAGACTTCTTCCCATTTCCTGCTCCGTTTTCGCGAAGATGTCATCAAGCTTGCTCCGGCGCTGGTCGTGATAAATGCAGGTACCAATGACATTGCGGAAAATGCAGGCGCTTATAATGAAGAATACACTTTTGGAAATATAGTGTCTATGGTAGAGCTGGCACGGGCCAATAAGATAAAGGTGATTTTGACGTCTGTGTTGCCTGCCGCTGCCTTTGGCTGGAATCCTTCGGTGAAGGATGCTCCGCAAAAGATAATGCAGCTGAATGCCAGAATCCGGAAGTATGCCCAGGAAAACAAGATTCCTTATGTCGACTATTACAGTGAGATGGTGGAAGGCGACAATAAGGCTCTGAACTCCTCGTATACCCGGGATGGGGTACACCCCACTCTAGAAGGGTATAAAGTGATGGAAGCCTTGATAAAGAAAGCGATAGACAAGGTGTTGTAGGAAATCTCGGTTCAGGTGGCCTATAAGAGCTTTTCTGCGTCGGGAATCATCATCTCGCCTCTGTGCAGTTCGAGCAGGCCTTTCTCCTGCATGCTGTTCAACGCTCTTGATACTCCCATACGGGTATCATTGACCACCTGAGCCAATTCTTCCATTTTTATTTTCAGTATTTTCCTGCCTGACGGACGTTCGATATGTGTCAGGATAAAGTTGCCGATACGTTTCTCAAGGTTGTCGGTGCTTTCTGCCCAAAGACGGCTGTTTAGGCTTTGGGCGCGGTTGCTGATGATATTCATGTAATTCAGGCGGAATATGTCATATTTGAACAATTCGCTCATGACGAAAGCCTTGCTGATGCTCACTGTGTGGGTCTCGGTTTGGGCGGTATAGGCCGAGACGTAGGAGGTGCTCATCCCGAACAGAGATTGTGGCTCGATGACATAAGGTGCCTGAAAATATTCCGTGGAGCTGTATGATGTATTCGCAGATGAAGTACATGAGGAGATTTCACCTTTCAATACGAATATCAGTTGACTGCATGTGTCACCGGCTTTCACGATAACTTCGCCGGCTTTATGCTTTGTAAAGCTCAGCTTGACTTTCCCCAGGATATTGGTAAAGTCTTCTTGTGCGAGTCCTTGAAAGAGTGGCAGTTGCAGTAATGTATCAAACATTGTATTCATAATGCTTTTTCTTCTTGTTTTGAAACAAAAGTAGATATTATCAAGGTGTACTGTAAACTCTTTGCCCCTCTTTTTGTTTTTTTTATTGTTTCTTAAACGTGCTATTCAATCCTTGTAGACGAATCCTCATCCTTCTCCTCTTCCTTCTTATCGTCCTCATCCTCATTGTTTTCCTCATCTTCGTCTTCCTCTTCGTCTTCCTCTTCGTCTTCCTCTCCGGCAAACGGATCGGGCCGTTGGGGACCGTATTCCATAAAGCCTATGGCGCATAGCGTGCCTGCTATGGCTCCGCTAAGGTGTCCTTCCCAGGAAGTGGTGGCTTTGGCAAATTGTGGGAACATATTCCATACCAGGCCGCCATATAGGAACGTTATCAACAGTGAAATGGCGATAAGCGGTACATGTTTGCGCAGAATGCCGCTGAAGAACAGAAAAAAAGCCAGTCCGTATATGATGCCGCTGGCTCCGATATGCCATCCCGGTTTCCCTATAAGAAAGGTAAGCGCACCGCATCCTATCCAAATGGCAAAGAAGATGTAGGGGGCTATATGCCGGTAGAAATAGAACAGACACCACATCAGGAAAAAGAGTGGAATCGTATTGGCGAACAGATGCTTGAAACTGCTGTGTACCAGTGGATGTGCGAAAATTCCGAACACGCCCCGCTGTTCCATCGGATATACTCCCAGTCGTGTGAAGTTCCAATCCATGCCTGTCTCCAAAAACTTTAAAATGTATAAAATGAATAGCAGGAATAGGGGTATAACCGCCGCCAATGCCATTCTGCGTATATCATGCTTCATATTTCGTACAGTGATTGCTATTTTTGTACAATACTACGGAATATTTGACGAAAACCGAAAAAAAACTGACTTTTTATTTTGCCTATAAGCTTTAATTCGTATTTTTGGGCATCGCTACATGGCTTGTAGCGCATATACCGAAATAATTAACCTTTAAATAATGCACAACTATGAGTTATTTACGATTTGACAAGACCCTGATGATTAATCTGCAAGAATCTTTGCCAAGGGAGATATTGCGGACGAATAGGTCGGGAGCCTATCATTGTACAACAATTGTAGATTGTAACACACGCAAATATCACGGTCTGTTGGTGATACCGGTCCCCAACCTCGATGATGAAAACCATGTGCTGCTGTCTTCTTTGGATGAAACTGTAATTCAGCACGGTGCGGAGTTCAACCTGGGGTTGCATAAGTATCAAGGAAACCACTTCAGTCCTAACGGGCACAAGTATATCCGAGAGTTTGACTGTGAAAATATCCCCACAACTACCTATCGTGTAGGAGGCGTCATCCTTCGTAAGGAAAAGATTTTCGTACACCATGAAAATCGGATTCTGATTCGTTATACCTTGGTCGATGCCCATTCGGCAACCACACTTCGTTTCCGCCCTTTCCTGGCATTCCGCAGTGTGCGCGAGTACACGCACGAAAATGCGCAGGCAAGCCGCGACTACCAGTTGGTAGAGAATGGCATTAAAACCTGCATGTATCCCGGTTATCCGGAGTTGTTCATGCAGCTCAACAAAAAGAATGAGTTCCACTTCCAGCCTGACTGGTATCGTGGTATCGAGTATCCCAAAGAACAGGAACGCGGATATGACTTCAACGAAGACCTTTATGTGCCGGGATATTTTGAAGTGGATATAAAGAAAGGGGAAAGCGTTGTCTTCTCCGCCGGTATCTCCGAGATTTCTCCCCGCAAGCTGAAGCAGACTTTTGAGTCCGAGGTGGCCGACCGCACTCCGCGTGACAGTTTTTACCACTGTCTGAAAAACTCGGCGCACCAGTTTCACAACAAGCAGGGGGAGGAGCATTATGTGCTTGCAGGCTATCCTTGGTTCAAGTGTCGCGCCCGTGACTTGTTCATCTCCCTGCCGGGTCTTACTTTGGCCTTAGGCGAGCAAGATGAATTTGAAGACGTGATGAAAACAGCCGAAAAGGCTATCCGTGAGTTTATCAATGGAGAACCTTCCTCCTATAAGATATACGAGATGGAGCATCCGGATGTGCTGCTGTGGGCTGTCTGGGCTTTACAGCAGTATGCCAAGGAGACTTCGCGTGAAAATTGCCGGCAGATGTACGGTAATCTTCTCGAGGAGATTGTTGACTATATCCATGAACGCAGGCATGACAATCTCTTCCTGCACGAAAACGGACTGTTGTATACCAATGGCACCGAGAAAGCGGTTACCTGGATGAACTCTACCGCCAATGGCCGCCCGGTTATTCCACGTACGGGCTACATTGTAGAAGTGAATGCACTGTGGTACAATGCCCTGCGTTTTGTAGCCGATATGGTTCGGGAGGGGGGCAATGAAATTCTTGCCGATACACTGGACGCTCAGGCAGAAATCACCGGAAAGTCTTTCGTAGACGTCTTCCGCAATGAGTATGGCTATCTGTTCGACTATGTGGATGGTTATATGATGGACTGGAGCGTACGTCCCAACATGATATTTACCGTTGCCTTTGACTATTCTCCGTTGGATAGGGCCCAGAAGAAACAGGTGCTTGATATTGTGACGAAAGAACTGTTGACTCCGAAGGGCTTGCGTACACTGAGCCCCAAGAGTGGCGGATACAATCCGAATTATGTAGGTCCTCAGATTCAAAGAGATTATGCCTATCATCAGGGTACGGCATGGCCGTGGCTGATGGGTTTCTACATGGAAGCATATCTGCGTATCTATAAAGTGAGTGGCGTGTCGTTTGTAGAGAGATACCTCATCGGTATGGAAGATGAAATGACTTCCCACTGTATTGGCGCATTGCCCGAACTCTTCGATGGTAATCCTCCGTTTGTTGGAAGAGGGGCGGTGTCATTTGCCATGAATACGGCGGAAATCCTGCGTATCTTGAAGTTATTGTCTAAGTATAATTTATAATAGGAGGAACGAAGATGAAAGTTTTAATGTTTGGATGGGAATTTCCTCCCAAAATATATGGTGGTCTTGCGGTTGCTTCTTATGGAATAACTAAGGGATTAAGTTTGCAGGGTGATGTGGAAACTACTTTCTGCATGCCCAAGCCGACGGGCGAAGAAGAGGACTTCTTGAAGATAGTGGGCATGAACCAGGTGCCTATCGTGTGGCGTGATGTCGATTACAATTATTTGAAGTCGAGGCTGACGCGCAACATGACGCCGGAAGATTATTATTCTTTTCGTGACCATATCTATTCGGATTTCTCTTATATGCACGTCAATGACATAGGCTGCATGGACTTTGCCGGCGGTTATCCCGGCAACCTGCACGAAGAGATAAACAACTTCTCGGTGATTGCCGGAGTAGTGGCTCGCCAGCAGGAATTTGATATTATTCATGCCCACGACTGGCTGACGTATCCCGCCGGAGTGCATGCCAAGATGGTGAGCGGAAAGCCGCTCTGCATCCATGTCCATGCTACTGACTTTGACCGTTCACGTGGAAAAGTCAATCCTACCGTCTATTCTATGGAGAAGAACGGTATGGATTATGCCGACTGCATCATGTGCGTGTCCGAACTGACCCGCCGCACGGTTATTGAGCAGTACCATCAGAACCCCAAGAAGGTGTTTGCCATGCACAATGCCGTCTATCCTCTCTCGCAGGAATACCAGGACATTCCACGTCCCGACCATTCCAAAGAGAAGATTGTGACATTCCTGGGCCGTATCACCATGCAGAAGGGACCGGAATACTTTGTGGAAGCAGCTTCGCTGGTATTGCAGCGTGCCCGCAACATCCGCTTTGTTATGGCCGGTTCGGGAGATATGATGGATGCCATGATTAATCTGGCAGCCGAGCGGGGCATCGCCGACCGGTTCCACTTCCCGGGCTTCATGAAGGGAAAGCAGGTATATGAGGTTTACAAGAACAGTGATGTATTCGTTATGCCTTCCGTTTCCGAGCCTTTCGGTATCGCTCCGCTGGAAGCCATGCAGTGTGGGACTCCTTCCATCATTTCCAAGCAGTCGGGATGCGGTGAAATTCTTGATAAGGTCATTAAGACCGATTATTGGGACATTCATGCAATGGCCGATGCCATTTATTCCCTCTGCACTAATCCCGCTCTCTTCCAATATCTGCAGGAGGAAGGCAGGAAAGAAGTGGATGGAATCACGTGGGAAAAAGTAGGCTTGAGAATCCGCGCCCTCTACGAGGATGTGTTAAGAAACTATGGTAAATAACAAAAACAATAATAGAAATGAGAACTATCTGTCTTTATTTTGAAATACATCAAATCATTCATCTGAAACGTTACCGTTTCTTTGATATAGGTACCGATCATTATTACTACGATGATTATGCCAATGAAACCAGTATCAATGATGTAGCCGAACGCTCTTATATCCCGGCATTGAACACCTTGATTGAAATGGTGAAGAATTCCGGAGGTGCGTTTAAAGTGGCTTTCTCCATCTCGGGGGTTGCGCTGGAGCAGTTGGAAATATATGCACCGGCTGTCATCGACTTGTTGCACCAGCTGAATGATACCGGTTGCTGTGAGTTCCTTGCCGAGCCTTATTCCCATGGCCTTTCTTCTCTGGCCAACGAGGATTGCTTCAAGGAAGAGGTGATGCGTCAGAGCGCTAAGATGAAGCAAATGTTCGGTAAGGCGCCGAAGGTGTTCCGTAATTCCAGCCTGATTTATAATGATGAGATTGGTGCGATGGTGGCAGCTTTGGGATTCAAGGGTATGCTGACGGAAGGAGCCAAGCATGTTCTGGGTTGGAAGAGTCCGCACTATGTATACCATTGCTCTATGAATCCTAACTTGAAGTTACTGTTGCGTGATTTTAAGCTGTCTGACGACATCAGCCTGCGCTTCTCCAACTCCGAGTGGAACGAGTATCCTTTGTTTGCCGACAAGTACATCAACTGGATTGACGCTCTGCCGCAGGAAGAGCAGGTCATCAATGTCTTTATGGAACTCTCTGCTCTGGGTATGGCACAGCCGTTGTCTTCCAATATTCTGGAATTCCTGAAGGCTCTTCCATACTGTGCCAAGGAAAAGGGGATTACTTTCTCCACACCGACGGAAATCGTTACCAAACTGAAATCTGTTTCCCAGTTGGATGTTCCATACCCGATGTCTTGGGTGGACGAAGAAAGAGATACCAGCTGTTGGCTGGGTAATGTGATGCAGCGTGAAGCATTCAACAAGCTGTATAGTGTTGCCGAACGTGTCCATCTCTGTGATGACCGCCGTATCAAGCAAGACTGGGATTATCTGCAGGCAAGTAACAACTTCCGTTTCATGACTACCAAGCAAAGCGGTGTCGGTTTGAACCGTGGCATTTATGAATCTCCTTTTGATGCTTTTACCAATTATATGAATATTCTTGGTGACTTTATCAAACGTGTCGATTCTCTCTATCCGGTGGATATAGATAATGAAGAGCTGAATGCATTGCTGACCACTATCCAGAACCAAGGTGCCGAGATAGAGGAACTGCATAAGGAATTGGAGAAAGCACAGGCCAAGTTAGAGAAGATAAAGGCTGCAGAAAAGAAAGAGAGCAAGGCTACAGCTAAATCTGCCGCAGAAAAACCGGCAAAGACCAAGGCTCCTGCCAAAAAGCCTGCCGCAAAGAAAACAACTAAAAAGGCTGCTGAATAATATCGGCAGCTTGTCCCATCAATCAAAAAAGCCTTCCGCTCAACAATGAGTGGAAGGCTTTTTTATGGAATATCTGTCAGTTACTTGTTGAAACTGGTGTATGTAACTTCTATTTTCAGCGGAGATTCCACTTCACCTTTTGCATTCTCTTTCGGGCCGCCTTTTAGTTTGGCATATCCCGGCTTAAGGTCGTTTTGGATACCGGTCATGGTTTTGTTACCGCTACTACTTGTACTGTTGTCATAGGTAATGGAAACCGGAATCAGCAATACCTTATCCCAGTCTTCATTTTCTTTGTTCCAAGTTTTCTCCCACTCTGTCTCATTCCAAGAACTGCCGGCTTTGTCTTTGGCGGCTTTCTTGGCAGCTTGTTTTTCGTTGATGCAAGTGGTAACCAAACGGGCTATGTTGCTGAATACATATTGATTAGTAGCAAATGCATTGTGGGTGGTTGTAAATGAGGTAATATTATCCCTGACTTTGTTCTCTTCAAAGAAGCTCTTCAAGTCCTGTTTACGTATCAACAGCACGTCATTGGGAGCACTCATGCTATATTCGTAGTCACTGTTTATATTGTAATTCGTGAAAGTCAGCTTCACGGCATTCAGGGTGTCATTGGTCAGTTTGTTGTATATTGAATCGTATGGCATGATAGCTTCGGTGAAGATACCGGCAGGAGATTTGATATAAGTGTGTTGGGGTTCGGCAGCCTTTTCCTTTATCAAATCAGAATTCATGAACTGGTTTGCCTGGATAACCTCTTTGGTAGAGGCAAATACAGTCTGCATGCTATAGAACAAAGAGTCTGTACCATCTTTTTTCTTCAGTGCTACACCGGTAGTATCATTTACGTGGTGGAAACGGAATTGCATATTTAAAGCCACATAATCCACATAGAGGATGGTTCCATCTCCGTAATCGCTCTTTACATATACTCCTTTGAAAATCTTGTCTATGAAAGTTGCGGCGTCTTTAAAGTATTCGGGATGCTCGCGATAAACCTTCAATATTCTGTCTTCGCCGAAAGTTTTCTTGTCCAATGGGAACGTCACATTGGGATAGAAAGTGTAATAACCGTTATTGTCTTTTTCAAATCTCACAGAGTCCGGAACAGACGTATCGAAAGCTGAATAAGCCTTACGTCCGAGCAGGGACTTGGGGTCGTACTTGTTGTAGTACTCTTCCGGATTGATATTGGTATAGCGATTTTTGTCCAGCTTCTTGTCCAATTCATAGATACTCATCCGGCATGCATTCAGGGAGTCGCCGAACCAACTGGAATAATAGACTGCAAGTTGCACTGAAACTACCGAGTCGGCAGTCATTGTACCAGTTGCCTTGATTGGATTTCCTTCACTGTCCCGTTCGGTCACTTTATACACTTCCGGAAGGGAGAAGTTTTCCGTACAGTTCAGCTCCGTAAGGAAACTTGTTTCGTAATAACCGAATTCCGGGTCGGAAAACTTGCCTATATAGCCGGTACTCGTTTTGGCAAATACAGAATCAACGGCAAATGAACGTGTTGTTACATTAAAAGTAGTAGTATGCGCTGACATGCCGTCAGAATCGGGCAACATACCCAGACCTAATGTTCCGGTGTTGTCATCGCATCCAAAGAAAGTCAGGACTGCCAAAAGCAATGTTCCCAGGTATCTTACTTTCATAGTTTTAACTGTCTAAATCGATTTTATTTTTGTTCTGTTTCCCATACCTTGTCGTAGAAGTCATTGCAGGCTTCAGCAAAGTTCTCGGGAGATTGATATTCCAATACCGGTTTTCCGGATTCGCGGGCATAGTTCAGTACTTCCTCATTGACGTGTTCGCTTTGCTGGATAATGCCGTCGGAGAAGTCAGCAGCCAGTTTGCAAAGTGCTGTGTAGTCAATGGGTTCCTTCAATCCTGCAATATCTTTCTTGGCGATGCCTTTCAACAATAGCTTGTTAGAGAAGTCTGCGTGGAAAGGTTGTTTGAAGTCATC
This sequence comes from Bacteroides sp. AM41-16, assembly GCF_003603495.1. Classification (NCBI taxonomy): domain Bacteria; kingdom Pseudomonadati; phylum Bacteroidota; class Bacteroidia; order Bacteroidales; family Bacteroidaceae; genus Bacteroides; species Bacteroides sp. AM41-16. The sequence continues at coordinate 35,938 of NZ_QTNE01000023.1, forward strand.
TTCATAAAGGGAAAATATGACCTTGGCATCTCTGAAGGAAGGTTCGTCTTTATAGACTTTTTTGATGTACAGAGGCGCTAAAGCGGTCATCCAGCCGTGGCAGTGGATGATGTCGGGACACCAACGCAGTTTCTTCACCGTTTCCAGTACGCCGCGGGCATAGAAGATGGCACGGGCATCATTGTCTTCATACTCTTCACCATTTTCGTCTGTTACCTGCAAGCGGTTCTGGAAGTAGTCATCGTTGTCGATGAAGTATACTTGCATACGTGCAGACTGGATAGAGGCAACCTTGATGATGAGCGGGTGATCGGTATCGTCAATGATGAGGTTCATGCCGGAGAGTCGTATCACCTCATGCAGCTGGTTTCTGCGTTCGTTGATATTTCCCCATTTGGGCATAAACGTTCTGATTTCTCTGCCTTTTTCTTGAATAGCCTGAGGTAGGTTTCTGCCTACGAGGGACATTTCGGATTCTGAAACGTAAGGGGTAATTTCTTGGGTTATAAATAAAACCTTGTTCGCCTTTGTCATAATAACAATGTTCTCAATTATTCTGCAAAGATATAAAAAAAATCGGGCAATAAAGCAAACGGAGCCCGTCTATAATTCCTTATGAATTGTTAACTGCTTGTTATTCAGTGAGACAGCTGCTTCTGGAATTGCCGGAAAGTGTACTGAGTTTTGCATTAATTTGCGATATTTCTTCTTTATATGCTAAATAATGGTTTATTTTGCACCGCTTTTGCGAACAACCAAGTTATTATATAACCAATTAAAATGGAAATAGTACATACTATCAAGGACTTGCAGGCCGGACTTTCGGCTTTGAGAGCCCAAGGAAAGAAGGTAGGTCTGGTGCCAACGATGGGTGCCTTGCATGCCGGTCATGCCTCATTGGTGAAACGTTGTGTGGCAGAAAACGACGCTGCCGTAGTAAGCGTTTTTGTAAATCCGACCCAGTTTAATGACAAGAATGATTTAGTGAAATATCCCCGTACGCCGGAGGCTGATTGCCGTTTGCTGGAGGAGTGTGGAGCGGCATTTGTCTTTGCACCTTCAGTGGAAGAGATGTATCCGGAACCGGATACCCGCCGTTTCAGCTATGCGCCGCTGGACACAGTGATGGAAGGGGCATTCCGTCCGGAACATTTTAACGGTGTCTGCCAGATTGTGAGCAAACTGTTTGATGCTGTGCAGCCGGATCGTGCCTACTTCGGCGAGAAAGATTTCCAGCAGCTGGCAATTATTCGCGAGATGGTCTGCCAGATGAAGTATCCTTTGGAAATTGTAGGGTGTCCGATTGTGCGTGAGGAAGACGGGTTGGCTCTGAGCAGTCGCAATGCCCGTTTATCTGCCGAAGAACGTAAAAATGCACTGAAAATTTCGCAGACTTTATTTGAAAGTCGTACCTTTGGAGCTTCACATACGGTAGCTGAGACACAGAAGTTTGTGGAAGACACCATCGCAGCCGCCCCCGGATTGCGTTTGGAATACTTTGAGCTGGTGGATGGCAATACCTTACAGAAGATTACCGATTGGGAGGAAACTTCTTATGCTGTGGGTTGCATCACAGTATTCTGTGGGGAAGTTCGTCTGATTGATAATATCAAGTACAAAGAGCCTGCTGCCTTGTAATTTATAATTAGTAATTCGTAATTTATAAAGATATGATGATTGAAGTGTTGAAGTCGAAAATCCATTGTGCCCGCGTCACGGAAGCGAACCTGAACTATATGGGAAGCATTACGATTGATGAAGATTTGATGGATGCCGCCAACATGATTGCCGGCGAGAAGGTGTATATAGCCGACAATAATAACGGTGAACGTTTTGAAACCTACATTATTAAAGGCGAGCGTGGCTCTGGCAAAATTTGCCTGAACGGTGCGGCAGCCCGCAAGGTGCAACCTGATGACATCGTTATTATCATGTCCTACGCGCTGATGGACTTTGAAGAAGCCAAGTCGTTCAAGCCGACGGTGATTTTCCCCGACCCGGCAACGAACAAGGTGGTGAAGTAGTCTCCATATTGAAATATGGAAATAAAGCTCTGTTTGCAATTTATTTGTAAACGGGGCTTTGTTTTACTTCTGATTCTTCTCCGCAGGGTTCGTATGAGAATGAGGAGCCGATTTAATCTTGTCGAGTAAATACAGAATCTCAGTTTGGACATCGAAATTATATCTTTGGTAATCCTGATAGGTGGGCATCAAGTCTGGATAAAGTGTGTGGGCACACCGGTCTTTGCCCGGAAAGCATATTTGTATGGAGTTGGAGATAGAGCCTTGCATACCGGTATAGGGTAGCCGGAATAAGGTTTGTTCCATGTAGGTATTGGGGGCTTGTCCGCTGGGTATTCCTACAAGGGTAGCACCCATTTTCCACAGATAGAAAGTGTAGTGGAAAGCTGCACTGAAGGTACGTTCGTTGGTAATGACGTAAATGTGTTCCGGAGTATAGAGCGCCTTTCCTTGTTGCTTTCTCAGTTCTTCCGGCACACTGGATATACAGTTCTTGATGAAGTCGGTCCGTCGCTGTTCTATGTTTGTGGTGTCTGCTTCGTCCGTACTAAAAGTGTAGTCACCGTAGGCATAGTCTGTTCCGTATGCTTGGTTGAAATCCTGTAAGTTTGTCTGTAGTTTTTGCATGTAGAGGGGAGAGATGATACGATAGAATTCTATATCCATATCCGTTTGCAGGAAGTGGTCGCCGAACAGTTGGTAAAGTGTGGGTAGGACAATTGGAGTCCAGCCACCGCTATTGTTGCGCAAATCTATGATGAGGGTGGAGGAGGCTTCCTTCTTCATCTCTTTCAGCATATGGGCGAAAACTTCGGAAAGGGACGGGAGTTGCCGAATGGCTAGCAGGGTATCGGCGGGCATCTCTTGTTTCAGGATATCCCGATAATAGAATCCTATTTGCCGGTATAAATCTTTCAGCCCTTGTTTTTGCATATACTCAAAATTATCCCGTGCCATGATACTGTTGATATTGATGAGCATTATTTGCTTGTCGTTGTCTATGAACTGATAGGCCAGTTGTTTGTCTGTATAAGCTTTCCAACTGTTATTGTGTTGCATGGGTGTGTTTTGCACTTCCTGCCTTGACAATAAGGGAAGGGTTAATCCTCTTGATTTGCCGTCGGGAGTAAGAAGTGAGAGGTGAAGGTTGTCTTTCATTTCAGGGAAAAGCTGTCTCAAGAAATGTTCCGTAGGCATGGACCTGCATAGATTGGCATAACGGTCATATAGGTTTTCACTGGCTTGGATAGCGGCAGTGCGGGCCAGTACCTCTTCTAAAGAATCTCCGTTGATGGTTGTGATACGGCTACCTAACAAGTCTTTGTACGTTTCAGGGATTCCTTGAAGTATAATGCCGTCGGGGATGGTGCGTACTTCCAGTGCCAGGTAACGCTGATTTGCTTGTTGATTGGCTGTGGGAGGTAAAAGGTAGGTATGTCCGTCTTGCAGATTGGATAGGAAAATGCTTACCTTGTCAAAAAAGGTCTGTTTCGTACCGGGAGTCCGGCGTAACTCGTTCTCCAGATGGAAAGCTTGTTCGTAGAAGAATACTTTTCCTCCGAAGCCGCTGTAAGGGTCGGGATGGGTTGCTGCCAGTTCTTTTACCAGATACCGAAAGTCTGAGGCAAGGGAATCCCCGTTTAGGGGCTCTTGGGCGCTTGCCAATAGGGAAGCCAGACAGGGAAGGAGGGATAGATAAATACGTTTCATATTCTTGAAATATTTAAATTGTATGCTAGAAGGGGAAAGTAGAGGGAGAGGTTGTAGTAGAATAAAAAAGGTGGAGTTCGTATGTCTCCACCTTTCATGACAGATTCTTATTTTTTTAGCTGCTCATTCATCGCTGCTGCTGCCTTTCGTCCGTCTCCCATGGCAAGGATTACGGTGGCACCTCCGCGGACAATGTCGCCTCCGGCAAAGATGGTCGGGATGGACGACTGCATGTTATCATTGACGGCAATCGTTCCCTTCCGGCCCAATTCCAATCCCTTGATGGAGCTTGGGACAATCGGGTTGGGAGATACACCTACGCTGACGATGGCAAGGTCGATGTCGATGGTTTCCGTGGCTCCGGGGATGGGTACGGGACTGCGGCGTCCGCTGGCATCCGGTTCACCCAGTTCCATTTTCTGAAGCACCACTTGTTTCACTTTTCCTTGTTCGTCGGCAATGTATTCGATTGGGTTGTGGAGGGTCAGGAATTCTACACCTTCTTCCTTGGCATGTTTCACCTCCTCGATACGTGCCGGCATTTCTTCTTCCGAACGACGGTAGATAATCATGGCACGCTCTGCACCGAGACGGCGTGCGGTACGTACGGAGTCCATAGCTGTATTTCCACCACCTATCACGGCTACGCATTTGCCGAAAGGAACCGGAGTATCGGAGTCTTCACTGGCGGCATCCATCAGATTGACACGGGTCAGGTATTCATTGGACGAGAGGATATTGATGGAGTTCTCGCCGGGGATGTTCATAAAGTTGGGCAGTCCTGCACCGGAAGCTACGAATATGCCTTTGAAGCCTTCCTCTTCCAGTTGTTCCACGCTGAGCGTCTTGCCGATGATACAGTCCTTGACGAATTCTACTCCCATTTTGGCAAGGTTGTCAATTTCCACATCCACCACTTTGTTGGGCAGGCGGAACTCAGGAATGCCATATTTCAATACACCACCAATCTCGTGCAGTGCTTCGAAAACAGTCACGTCATAGCCATACTTCGCCATATCTCCGGCAAATGACAGACCGGCGGGACCCGAACCGATGACAGCTACTTTGATACCGTTCTTTTCCTTGATTTCAGGTATGGAGATTTGTCCGCTCTCCCGTTCGTAGTCAGCGGCAAAACGTTCCAGATAGCCGATGGCTACCGGCTTTTCGTTCATTTTCAGATGGATACATTTGGATTCGCACTGTTTCTCCTGCGGGCAGACGCGACCGCAGACGGCAGGCAGTGCACTGGTTTCTTTCAGTGTCTTGGCTGCTTCGAGGAATTCACCGCGCTCAATGTTCTTGATGAAGCGGGGGATGTCGATACCTACCGGACAACCTTCCGTACATCCGGGGTTGGCGCAGTCCAAGCAACGTTTGGCCTCTGTCAGCGCTTGTTCTTTCGTTAACCCTTGGTTGACTTCCTCCTTGCGGCTGTGCGAGCGGTATTCTGCATCGAGCTCGTTCATCTCCACGCGTGGAATGGCAGTCCGTTCTTTGGCTTTCATGGATTTGCGTAACTCCTGGCGCCATGCAGCATTACGGCTTTTCTCATCTTCCATGTTTTCACCGGTAGCTTGGCAGGTCTGAGGTTCTTCCAGCTTGTGCATCTCCTCGCGTTCGATGTTTTTAAAAGCGCCCATACGCTTCAGCATCTCGTCGAAGTCCACTTGATGTCCGTCGAACTCAGGGCCGTCCACACATACAAATTTGGTCTTTCCTCCGATGGTGATTCGGCAGGCGCCACACATGCCGGTACCGTCAACCATAATCGTATTCAGGGATACATCCGTGGGGATTTCGTATTTCTTTGTCAGCAAACAAACAAATTTCATCATGATGGCGGGGCCGATGGCGAAACACTTGTTCACCTTCTCGCGCTTGATGACTTCTTCTACGCCTTCCGTCACCAGACCTTTTCGTCCGTAGGAACCGTCGTCGGTCATGATAATGACTTCGTCGGAGCTTTCGCGCATCTCCTTTTCAAGGATGATCAGTTCTTTGGTACGTCCTGCCAGTACGGTGATGACGCGGTTGCCGGCAGCTTTCAGCGCTTGCACGATAGGGAGCATGGGAGCTACGCCTACACCACCTCCGGCACAGACCACAGTACCGAAGTTGTCAATGTGCGTAGCTTGTCCCAACGGGCCGACAACATCCGTAATATAATCGCCTTCGTTCAGTTCGCAAAGACGGGTAGAGGAGAGCCCGACTTCCTGAACCACCAGTGTGATGGTTCCCTTTACCGGGTCGGCTTCCGCAATGGTAAGCGGCATACGTTCGCCTTTTTCGCCCACACGTACAATGACAAAGTGCCCTGCCTTACGTGATTTGGCAATCAATGGTGCTTCAATGACTAACTTAAAGACCTTTTCAGAAAAGTGTTCTTTGCTAATGATTTTATTCATTATCTAATAATTTTGTTGGTGTAATTACGCAATTACTGTCAGATTGATAGATTTTGCAAAGATAGGGGTTATTTGGTAATATCAAAAGAAGAATAGGGTAAAACTGCATGTTGTCACTGGATAACATTCCTTTGTCACTATAATTTGTTCACTTTCTACAGCCTGCCTACTTTTGAAATAAAAAATGAGGAAGAGTATGTATCGAAATGTTTTTTTAGGGGCAATTTTATTGAGTATGCCTTTGGTGGTTTGGTCGCAGCAGGATACGATTGCCGACCAGCGTTTGGAAGAAATTATGGTAACTGCTAAACTCCCGTTGGTAGAAATATCTGCCGGTAAAACAAGTTACCGGATGGATGCGTCAGTCACTCAAAGTACGGGAAGTCTTTATGATGTTCTTGCTTCCCTGCCGGGAGTCGTGATAGATTCCAATGGTAATATCTTGCTGAACGGACAAAGCGGTGCGACGATTCTGATGGATGGCAAGCCTACTTATCTTTCGGGAGATGAATTGATGAGTCTGTTGAAATCTACTCCTGCAACTAATGCTGATAAGATAGACTTGATAACCCAGCCTTCCGCACGCCACGATGCGGCGGGAAGCTCCGGGTTGATTGATATCCGTACAAGAAAAATCAGACTGCGCGGTGTGAATCTGGCCTTGAACGGCAATGGCAGTCTTGGACGGACGGGTAGCGGTTATGGAGGTGCCTCCATGAATATCCGGGAGAATAAGTTCAATCTTTATTTGAACTATTCGTATTATCAGGGGAAGGATGTCATAGACTTGTTTATCGACCGTGCGTTCGAACGGGATGGAGGAAGGATGATGCAGGACTCTTACCGGAAGCGTAGGAATTATTCGCACTATTTTCGTACCGGATGTGATTATTATCTCAATGAGCGGACAGTTTGGGGAGTCTCATTGGGTGGAAACTTTTCCCGGCAAAGGGAAAATGCAGGCATGTTTACGGAAATCCGAGAAACCGGAGTTGCGGGAAATACTTACAGCCATGCGGAGCAAAACCGGAATAATGTTTCTGCCGGAACCAGTATGGTGCACAAGCTGAAAAGAGAAGGGGGAGAACTCAGCGCTTCTTTTGATTATTTCCATTACTACCGTGTTGGAAACCAGTTGATGGATAGTTTTAAGCCCGATACATTGAAAGGGGATATGAAGGGAAATACCGACTTATATGTCGGACAGATAGATGCGGTTTATCCATTGAGTGAGGTTTGGAAGTTACAGGCCGGAGTCAAAACCTCATTTGTTACGATAGACAATACGGCAGGTTATATGCGTCCGTCGGTTTCCGGCTGGCTGCCGGACGGGGCACTTGGTTCCCGATTCGTATATGATGAGAATATCAATGCCTCTTATCTACAAGTCGGCTATGAGAAAGACCGCTTGAAAATCTCAGCGGGTCTAAGGTTGGAACATACCCATGTACACGGGGATTTTGGAGGAAATACACAACAGAAAGACTCTTCGTTTACAACGAATTACTTCCATTTGTTTCCTACTATTGCTTTGCAATACGGTTTGACTTCGGAACATCTGTTTCAGCTTTCGTATGGCAGGCGTATTACCCGCCCCAATTATGGTGATTTGAATCCTTTTACCTATATATTTGATGACTATACCCATGAAGGGGGAAATACGAAGCTGCATCCTTCTTTCTCTGATAATATAGAGTTGGGGTATGTGTATCGTGACTGGTTTCAGACAGTGCTCTTTTTCTCGCATACAGATGATGCTATCATGAAGAGCTATCGCGAACAGGAGGGGCGGCGTATCTATGTAATGCCCCAGAATCTGTCTTCCTATGTACAGACGGGTATGCGTGTACATGCCGCCAACCTCTCACCTGTTTCTTTTTGGAAGGTGAATCTGACCGCTATCGGTATTTATAATAATTATGGTTGGACGGAGCAAGGGCAGAAAATGAAAAACCGTATGTTTACCCCGATATTCGGCTGCATGAACCAGTTTGCTTTCACTTCCGTATGGTCGGCCGAACTTTCGGCAAATTATAATGGACGAATGGCCTACGGACAAGCCACAGTACATCCGGCGCTGGAAGTGAATGTCGGCATCCAAAAGAAGATGTTCCGTAACAGATGCACCGTTACCTTGTTTGCCAAGGATGTATTCAACACCAATTATCAAAAAGTAGATATTCAATCTCCCGGTGTGCAGGCGTTTGTTGACGAACGGCACAACAAACGTGTGCTGGGTATTGCTTTCGCCTGGCGTTTTCAAAAAGGCAGCGAGACAAAAGAAAGCAGAAGGAAAAAAGAAATAGATGAAACAAAAAGAGTAAATTTGTAACTGTTATGGGCAGACTGTGGAACAAGTGGCTGGTGCCGGCATTATTTGCCGTGATTCTTTTTCTGTGTATTCGTGTGGCGAATGATATTCCGAAACATGAATACTATTGGGAAAGTAATGAGTGGAATTTCATGCTGAAGGATATGCTTGTGGTACTCTTCATGTCTTATCCTATCTTTTTTCTATTGAAGTATTGGCTTCGTTTGTGCCGGAAGCGGAAGTTGGTATGGTGGCAGGAATACGGGGTAGTTGTCCTGACGGTTCCCGTCTGGTGTCTTCTGACGATGTGGGTCATCCGCTTTTTGATGGGGGTAAGTCTTGATTTATACGATGCGCCTGTTCCGGCCATAGTCAGTATGTTGCTTGGCGGCTTCTTTTATATATTCTTGCGTAATCAGATGATACAGAAGGAAAATGAAGCTCAACGCCTGCAGTTGGAGAAGATAAAAAATGACCAGCTCCAGACAGAACTGAAATTCCTTAAAGCGCAATATCATCCACACTTTCTTTTTAATGTACTCAATACGGTTTATTTTCAGATAGATGAGAATAATGAGGCTCCGCGGCATACTCTTGAGCAATTGTCCGATTTGCTTCGTTACCAATTATACAATGATGGGGAGAAAGTGCAAGTCCGTGTGGAAGTGGAATATCTGAAACAATACATCAGCCTATGTAAACTTCGTGCTACGAAGCGGCTGCAGTTGCAGGTGCATTTCGATGAAATGGAGGCGCAGGTTGAGATTTATCCATTGTTGTTTGTACCGTTGGTGGAGAATGCTTTCAAATATGTGGGAGGGAACTATTTTATAGCTATGGATATGTGTCTGAAAGAAGGCAAGTTGTGTTTTAGTATTGAAAATTCTATACCGGAACCATTAGTGCACCAGAAAGGAAAACATGGAATCGGCATAGAAAATCTGAGGCGCAGGCTGGAGCTGCTATATCCGGAGCGTCATACGCTGGATATAAATAGAGGAGATACTTTGTTTAGAGTAAAACTTGTGATAGAATTATAGGATGAAACAGGTAAAATGTGTAATAACCGATGACGAGCCTACTGCATGTGAAGGATTGCAACGCTATGTGGAAAAGGTGGATTTCCTTTCTTTAATGGGTGTATGTGAAGATACTATGCAGTTGAACACTCTTTTGCAGACTGAGCAGCCGGACTTGTTGTTTCTGGATATTGAAATGCCTTATCTTTCGGGGCTTGAACTCTTGGCATCTCTTGCCCATCCGCCTCATGTGATTATCACTTCCGCTTATGAGCAGTATGCATTGAAAGGTTATGAACTTGATGTTACGGACTATCTGTTGAAACCGATTTCGTTTGACCGGTTCCTGAAAGCGGTGAATAAAGTACATGGTCTTTTGCAGCAGGAGAAATGGCCGGATGAAGCTAATAATTTTATATTTGTCCGTTCAGACCGTCAGATGCATAAGGTGTTGTTTAAGGATATTCTGGTGGTGGAGGGGCTGGAAAATTACGTCTGTATTTATACGGAAAGCACAAAGCTGCTTGTACGTTCTACCATGAAGCGTATGATAGAGGCTCTTCCTGGTGGAGTATTTCAGCAAGTCCATAAATCATATCTGATAAATTTGGAAAAGATTGAGATGATAGATGGCAATCGGATTATAGTTGGGAGGCATACTGTTCCGGTGGCACGTAATTTCCGCGAGGAGGTGTTTGCACGTATTTTGAAGAATACTTTGTAGTTGCGCAGGAGAAGCTTGTCATGATAAAACTCCGGGCACGAATTACATGGATTTCACGTTTTTTGCTAACCGCAACTGTGAAATTCATGTAATTCGTGCCCGAAAGAAAGTGTCAAAGGCGTATTGCTGCACGTGACTATTATGGCCTTAGTCTATTATTTCAAATCCCGTATACGGAACCAATGCCTTTGGTATGCGGATTCCTTCTGGAGTCTGGTTGTTTTCCAGCAAGGCGGCAACGATGCGTGGCAGAGCGAGTGCGGAACCGTTCAGCGTATGGCAAAGCTCTGTTTTCTTTTCTGCCGTACGGTAGCGGCATTTCAGACGGTTGGCTTGATAAGTGTCAAAATTAGAGACGGAACTTACTTCCAGCCAGCGTTTCTGTGCTTCGGAATACACCTCAAAGTCAAAACAGAGGGCAGCCGTGAAGCTCATATCGCCACCGCAAAGGCGCAGGATGCGGTAGGGGAGTTCCAGCTTTTGAAGCAAACCTTCTACGTGGTCCAACATCTCCTGGTGGGATTGTTTGCTGTGTTCCGGTTTGTCGATGCGTACCAGTTCCACTTTGGAGAATTCGTGCAGGCGGTTCAAGCCACGTACGTCTTTCCCGTATGAACCGGCTTCACGGCGGAAACATTGTGTGTATGCACAGTTCTTGATGGGCAACTGCTTTTCGTCCAGAATCACATCACGGTAGATGTTGGTTACGGGGACTTCGGCGGTAGGAATCAAGTAGAGGTCGTCCACTTCGCAATGATACATTTGCCCTTCCTTGTCAGGCAGCTGTCCCGTGCCGTAGCCGGAAGCGGCGTTCACCACTGTGGGCGGCATTATTTCCGTATAGCCGGATTTGCGTGCTTCGTCCAGGAAGAAGTTGATGAGTGCGCGTTGCAGTTGTGCGCCTTTGCCTTTGTATACGGGGAAGCCGGCACCGGTAATCTTGACACCCAGGTCAAAGTCTATCAAGTCATATTTCTTGGCCAGTTCCCAGTGGGGCAGGGCGTCTTTGGGCAGCTCGGTTTCCATACCACCTATTTTCTCTACTACATTGTCGTCGGCACCTACGCCTTCAGGCACGCTGTCGTAGGGAACGTTGGGGATGGTATAAAGCAAAGTCTGCAAATCGTTGGCAGCCTGGTCCATATTGGCTTGCAAGTCCTTGTTGACTTCTTTCAGCTCGGCCACGCGGCTTTTGGCGGCTTCTGCTTCTTCTTTCTTGCCCTCCTTCATCAGTTGTCCGATGGATTTGGAGAGTGAGTTGGCTTCTGCCAGGTTTTTATCTAGGATGGTTTGATTGGCTTTTCTTTTGTCATTGAAGTCCAGCACTTGTGCAATGGTTTCTTTTGCATTCTTGAAGTGCTTCTTTTCCAGTCCGCGGAGAACCGCGTCGGTGTTTTCTGTAATTTGTTTGATGGTAAGCATATCTTATACTTGTTTTTATGTTATTCGGTTTTTTGAGTGCAAAGATATGGAAAAAACAAATAAAGTGTTGCTTTTGACATAAAAGAAAGGGATGCAACCTATTCGGATTGCATCCCTTTTCCTTATTTCTTGTTCGGAAACTTATGCTTCTGCATTTTCTGCAGGGATAACAGAAACTGAACGTCTGTCTTCCTTGCCCACTTTGAATTGTACAGTTCCGTCTACTAAAGCGAAAAGAGTGTGGTCTTTTCCCATACCGATGTTATTACCCGGGTGGAATTCAGTACCTCTTTGACGAACGATGATGTTACCTGCTTTGCAAGCTTCGCCACCAAATATCTTAACGCCTAATCTCTTGCTCTGTGATTCGCGGCCGTTCTTAGAACTACCGACACCTTTTTTATGTGCCATTTCTTCTTACTGTTTTAATTGATTAAGCTACTACTTCTGTAATTGTTAACTCTGTGAATTGTTGACGGTGACCGTTCAACTTACGATAACCTTTTCTTCTTTTCTTGTGGAAAACAAGAACTTTATCGCCTTTTACCATGTTTGATACGACCTGGCAAACAACCTTTGCACCCTCTACTGTGGGAGCACCTACGGTGATGTTGCCGTCTTTGTCTACCAAAAGAACCTTGTCAAACTCTACTGTTGCACCGTTTTCTGCATTCTGGATGTGGTGTACAAACAGCTTTTTGCCAGCTTCTGCTTTGAATTGCTGACCGTTGATTTCTACAATTGCGTACATTTCTTATATATAATGTATAAGTTAGCTCCGTCGGGTGGTCTCTAATCACTTAGAAAGCACTTGGTCGAACCCGGTGCGGAATAATCGGGCACAAAAGTACTCTTTTTATTCTAAATGGACAAATGTTCTTTTGCTTTTTTGTTCTTTTAATGCAGATTGTACTTTTAGATTATTGGAGAAAAACTGTTTCATCAAGGAGAAACAGTCCGTGTAGGGATGGTTTCTGTTACAAAATGAATTTCAGAACATAGATACCGGCCAGCATCAGCGCCATTACAAGACACGCGAATATGACGAGTAGCACAAGACTGTAAGTCAGCATGAGGATAGTGCGCCAAAAGCTTCTCCACCAGGTGCAGCGGTACAATTGTTTGTAATCCCAACAGAATAGGACGAAAATAAGCCATAAAGGCAGCTCATACAAATCGTCTACCTTTGCGTACCCGTTGAAAGGCAGCACGATGATGCTCAGCAGGAGTATCTGGCAAGCTATGTAGGCTTGTATGAACACATGCTCCGTGGTATTGTAGTTTAACTTATATTTCCGGCGTCGGAAGGCAAGTTGGGTGGCAAGTGCAAACAAAGGCAGTGTGGCAATGATGCGGAATGCCTTGTTTCCGTGTCCCCAGCTCTTCATCAGATTCCATACTTTCATTAGGAAAGGAGAGTTCTGTAAGACTTTTTCCAGTCTGTCTCCCACTTCCGAGGTGTCGTTTACAAATTCATCGATGAGGTCGCCATCATCGCTGTTCTGTTCGGACACCTGTGTGGCAGAAGTGGAGTCGTTCTTCTCTTCCAGTTTGTTCAAGCTTTTCTCCAGGCTTTTTATAGTGATGGCGAGGGCTCGCTTTTCCTCTTTGCTATAGGTTTTCTCCATCTTTTTGGTAAGCTTCTCTTTAGCGGCAATGATTTCTTCTTTGTCTGTCTGCTCTGTCTTTTCCGTCTTTTCTTTTTTGCTTAGGGCTTCCGGGTCTACCAGTTGCACAGCCATGATATAAAGGGCTGCAAGAATGAAGAGTGTCTGGAACGGGCGAAAATACTCTACACGCTTACCACCGATGAAGTCTCTAATCATGTACCCCGGACGGTAGAGGAGTTCCAGAAGGGTACGTCCAAAGCCATTATCTATATTGAAGAAGCCTCCGGCAATGTTTTTAAGCGCGTTACTCAACCGATAGCGTGGAGTGTTACGGCTTTGTCCGCAACGGTTACAGTAGTTGCCGGTATAGGTGGTGCCGCAATTCAGGCAGGTGCAGGTTTCGTTGCCAGCGGGAGGAGTTTTTCTCCCTTGTATCAGCTTGATGTGAAATGCGCGTAAGCGTACTGCGCAGGGGTGCCACCATGAGTCGATGAAAGTTTTTGCTTTGTTGGGTAGTATCCTTCTTTTTTGGAGGATACCCCACAATGTCAGTATGAAAACAACCGGGAAGAAGTTGCTGTCGTCGGTCATGTCCAGCTCTTCAATAGCCAGCCAGAAGAGTGTCACTAGAAGGAGGATTTGCCAGACGCTTATCCTTTTCTGTTTCCGGGGAGAAGTGGCATGCGCATTTTCCGGCCGGATGGGATTTTCAATCTTGAATATGGAAGGATGCTCCTCCTGAACTGCCAGCAGTTCTTCCAAGGTGTTCATTATTTTCCGGTGTGGGTACTTCTCCAATTCTTTGGCAGTGGTTACTCCGTGGGTGACTCCAGCAAAGTCTACTCCGGCCGCTTGGGCTGTTTCCGCATCTACCGTGCTGTCGCCTATATAGAGGGTCTCGGCTTTGCTGACATGTAGCCGCTTAATGGCAAGGAGTAGCCCTTCGGGAGATGGCTTGGCGGCTTTCACGTCTTCACCACCCACGATGATGTCCATAAAATCTTCAGGAAAATGCTGGTTGAGGAGTTCCTTGATGCGGAATCGGTATTTGGTCGAGATGATTCCGATGCGGGCGCCGGAGTCCTTCAGTGCAGTCAGTACGGACTTGGTTTCCAGGAAAAGCACCGTGTTGACAGTCATATGCGTATCGGCTTCTTTTCGGTATTCTGCCTTGAATCCTGCCAGTTGTCCGGCATCTGTCACGCCGGTGAGGATGGAAAAAGAGTCTTCCAGAGTCTTGCCGATAGTACGTTTGATGTCGTCATCCGTCACCTCTGTATATCCGTGACGGGTCAGTACGTTGCGGAAACAAGTGACGATTCCGCGGGAAGAATCAGCAAGCGTATAATCAAAGTCGAAAAGATAGGTCGTGTAATTCATTGTGACTTTTTGTGACAAAGATAGTGTAAAGTATATTTTTACAAAATAAAAAAGAGGATTAATCGGAATTTTGTATTACTTTTGTTTGCATGAATTCTGTAGAAAAGTGACAAGATGTGTAAGTGTTTTATCCGGTTAGGTTGTTATACTATACACGTTAACCCTATAATGTTATGAATTTGATAAAATCTTGTTGTTTGTTTGTGGTCTTTTCATCCTTTCTGGCATGTACCTCGCAGGTGTCGGATGTGAAGAGTGTGTCTTATACAGAGTTTGTGAATCCCTTTATCGGTACAGATTTTACAGGAAACACCTATCCGGGTGCCCAGGCGCCGTTTGGCATGGTGCAGCTCAGTCCTGACAACGGACTGCCGGGCTGGGACCGTATTTCCGGATATTTTTATCCGGACAGTACCATTGCAGGCTTCAGCCATACCCATCTCTCCGGAACCGGCGCTGGTGACTTGTATGACATCTCTTTTATGCCGGTGACATTGCCTTATAAGGAGGCGGAAGCTCCGCTCGGCATTCACTCTTTGTTCTCTCATTCGGAAGAGTCGGCAAGCGCTGGATATTATCAGGTGCGTCTGAAAGATTATAATATAAATGTAGAGTTGACGGCCACCGAGCGTTGTGGCATTCAGCGGTATACTTTCCCAAAAGCCGATGCTGCCGTTTTCCTGAATTTGCGGAAAGCCATGAATTGGGATTTTACCAATGATTCTCACATAGAAGCCATCGATTCGGTAACGGTGCAAGGTTACCGTTACTCTGACGGTTGGGCACGCGACCAGCGCCTCTACTTCCGTACACGTTTCTCCAAACCGTTTGCTGCGATGCAGCTCGATACAGCTGCCATAGAGAAAGAAGGCAAGCGGATAGGGACATCTGTCATTGCACGATTCGACTTTCAGACTAAGGAAGGAGAACAGATTCTTGTCAGTACTGCCATCTCCGGTGTAAGTATGGAAGGGGCGGCACGTAATCTGGCAGCAGAAGTACCTGATGATGATTTCGACAAATACCTGGCTGCTGTGCAGGATGATTGGAACGAACAATTGTCCCGGATAGAAATAAAATGCGATGACCGCGATGAGAAAGTCAAGTTCTATACAGCTTTATATCATTCGATGATTGCTCCTACCATTTACAGTGATGTGGACGGCGCCTATTACGGTCCCGACAAGCAAGTGCACCGGGTAGAGGGCTGGACAAATTACAGTACTTTCTCCTTGTGGGACACTTACCGTGCGGCTCATCCTCTCTATACTTTTATTGAGCCGGAACGGGTGAATGATATGGTGAAGTCCTTCCTCGCCTTCTTCGAACAGAACGGCCGCCTTCCCGTATGGAATTTTCAGGGGGGCGAGACAGATATGATGATAGGTTACCACTCTGTACCGGTTATTGTAGATGCCTATCTGAAAGGTATTGGGGACTTCGATGCGAAAAAGGCCTTGGAGGCTTGTGTAGCTACTGCCAATATCGATTCCTATCGTGGCATTGGGTTATATAAGAAATATGGCTATGTTCCTTATAATGTGACGGATCAGTATAATTCGGAAAACTGGTCACTTTCTAAAACACTGGAATATGCATATGATGACTATTGTATAGCCCGTATGGCAGAGAAGCTGGGCGATAAGGAGGTTGCGGACGAGTTTTATAAGCGTTCCCGTAATTACCGGAATGTCTACAATCCGGTAAGTTCTTTCATGCAGCCCCGTGATGACAAGGGAGAGTTTATCCGGAACTTCTCGCCGGACGACTATACTCCGCACATCTGCGAGAGCAACGGCTGGCAATACTTCTGGTCTGTGCAGCAGGATATTGACGGTTTGATAGTTTTGACCGGAGGTAAGGAACGGTTTGCCCAGAAGCTGGACAGTATGTTTACTTACAATCCTTCTGCAGATGATGAGTTGCCTATTTTCAGCACCGGGATGATTGGCCAGTATGCGCATGGAAATGAGCCTAGCCATCACGTCATCTATCTGTTCAATGCTGTGGATCAACCTTGGAAAACCCAGAAATATGCAGCCCGGGTGATGCGTGAACTCTACCAGAACACTCCTGCCGGTTTGTGCGGCAACGAGGATTGCGGACAGATGTCCGCCTGGTATGTGTTCAGTGCGATGGGCTTTTATCCGGTAGACCCGGTTGGTGGAAAATATGAAATCGGTACCCCCCTATATCCGGAAATGAAGATGCACCTGCCCGGTGGAAAGACCTTTACGGTACTGGCGCCGGCGGTGAGCAAGGAAAATTGCTACATTCAATCTGTCAAACTCAACGGTAAGAACTATGACAAAAGTTATATTACGCATGAACAGATAATGGATGGAAGTGTTTTCGAATTTGAAATGGGGGATAAGCCAGGTCAGGCATGGTACAGTCCCCGATAACCGGCTAACATATGAATGAACATTTCGACTTGACATATAAATCCCTTTTCCGCAGGTATTATACCAACCTGCTGTTCTATGCCACACGCATTGTGGGGGAAGAAGATGCGGAAGATGTGGTACAGGATGTTTTCGTGGAGCTGTGGAAGCGGAAAGATACCATGAAGGTGGGAGAGCAGATTCAGGCTTTTCTGTATAGGGCGGTGTATACCCGTGCCTTGAACGTTCTGAAGCATCGGGACATTGTGAGTGGCTATGAGGCTGTCATGCTCGAAATCCATAAAAAGAGGGTTGAGTTCTATCAACCTGACAGCAATGATGTGGTGAAACGGATAGAGGATACCGAACTTAGGAGGAAGCTGTCCGATGCCATCAATGAATTGCCGGACAAGTGCCGGATGGTATTCAAACTCAGCTATCTGCATGATATGAAAAATAAGGAGATAGCTGATACGATGGGAGTGTCATTGCGTACGGTGGAGGCCCACATGTACAAAGCTTTGAAGTTGCTGCGTGATAAACTGGGGTATCTGAACCTGATGTTGGCTCTGTTTTTCATCGGGAAAGTAAGTGTTTTTGCGAGCAGCGTTGTTTTATTATCATAATGAAGGAAAGAATGAATAAGTTGAATGAGGAGATATTGGCCAAGTTCCTTATGGGTGAATGTACGGAAGATGAACTTCGTGAGGTGAACGCCTGGCTGGAAGAGTCGGGTGAGAATGCACGCGAATTGTTCAGGCTGGAGGAGATTTACCACTTGGGGAGACTGGGGGATACTTCGAATACACAAGACATAGAAAAGGCCGAAAAGCGATTGTTTAAAAGGCTGGAACAAGAGAAGACGAAACAATACAAGGTACGGAGGATGGTTGGGTGGATGCGGTATGCGGCCGTATTTGTGGGCTTCTT
This sequence comes from Bacteroides sp. AM41-16, assembly GCF_003603495.1. Classification (NCBI taxonomy): domain Bacteria; kingdom Pseudomonadati; phylum Bacteroidota; class Bacteroidia; order Bacteroidales; family Bacteroidaceae; genus Bacteroides; species Bacteroides sp. AM41-16. The sequence continues at coordinate 53,860 of NZ_QTNE01000023.1, forward strand.
CCTTTTGGGTACTTTCGGCTATCTTTTTTATCAGACTTATAGCCAGCCGGAAACATTACTGGCTGTCACCACTCATGATAAGATTAAGGAACTGAAACTGCCGGATGGAACCAAAGTCTGGCTGAATAAAAACACTACCCTGAAATATCCACATGAGTTTGCAGGGAAGGGAAGAAAGGTTTATCTGGAAGGAGAAGGATATTTTGAGGTGATGAGGAATCCGGAAAAACCGTTTGTCGTACAGAGTGAGGCCATGCAGGTCAGAGTATTGGGAACTGTTTTCAACCTCAAGTCTGACAAGGCTAAGATGTCTGCAGTAGCTACCCTTTTGAAAGGCGAAGTAGAGGTGAAAGGTAATCATGGCGAGGGTATGATTATCCTTGCCCCCGGACAGAAAGCCGAGCTGAACGGAATGACTAGGCGTCTGGTGGTGAAGCAGGTGGATACGGGAATCGAAAACTGGCACAATAATGAGTTTGTCTTTGAGAAGGCTGACCTATACACCATTGCGCGTACATTGGAGAATTCGTATGGGGTGAGGGTAATTCTGGCACCGAACATAGATGTAAGCAAGACCTACTCGGGTACACTGAAGAAAAAAGAGAGTGTGGGGGCTGTGCTGAATCTGATAAAGAATACCATTCCATTGGAGTATAAAATTGTGGGGAACAGTGTTTTCCTCTCCTCAATGAAGTAGGAAGGCCGCACAAATTCGAGATATGACGAGAAGAATTTATTTAATACTAACAACTTTCTAATATTATGCGAAAATTAATCCTATTGTTTCTTTTTGTGAGCACTTCCTTGTGGTTGCATGCCAAGGACTTTACCCGGTATGTCAGTCCTCTTGTCGGCACGCAGTCTACTTTCGAGCTTTCCACCGGTAATACCTATCCTGCGATCGCACGTCCCTGGGGTATGAACTTCTGGACTCCTCAGACAGGTAAGATGGGTGACGGCTGGCAATACGTCTATACCGCGAACAAGATCCGTGGTTTCAAGCAGACACACCAGCCCAGTCCTTGGATTAACGACTACGGGCAGTTCTCCATCATGCCGGTGGTTGGCACGCCCGAGTTTGATGAGGAGAAGCGTGCAAGCTGGTTCTCCCACAAGGGCGAAGTGGCACTTCCTCATTATTATAAGGTGTATCTTGCCGAACACGATGTGGTTACCGAGTTCACCCCTACCGACCGTGCCGTATTGTTTCGTTTCACTTTCCCTGAAAATGATCATTCATACATTGTTGTCGATGCCTTTGACAAGGGCTCTTATGTGAAGATACTTCCGGAACAGAATCGTATTATCGGTTATACTACCCGTAACAGCGGCGGTGTTCCCGAGAACTTCAAGAACTATTTCGTGATAGAGTTCGACAAGCCTTTTACTTATAAGGCTTCTGTAGCCGATGGCGTCTTGAGCGAGAATAAGGTTGAGCAGGAAGCCGGACATGCCGGTGCTGTTATCGGTTTCAAAACCCGCAAGGGTGAAGTGGTACATGCCCGTGTAGCCTCCTCTTTCATCGGTTTTGAGCAGGCTGACCGTAACTTGAAGGAGCTTGGCAATGACAATTTGGAAACATTGGTTCAGAAAGGCCAGGATGCCTGGAACAAGGTGCTGGGCCGTATTGATGTGGAAGGCGGAACCCTTGACCAGTACCGTACTTTCTACTCATGTTTGTATCGTTCCTTGTTGTTCCCGCGTGCATTCTATGAACTGGATGAGGCGGGAAATCCGATTCATTACAGTCCCTACAATGGGCAAGTGTTGCCCGGCTATATGTATACGGATACCGGTTTCTGGGACACTTTCCGCTGTCTTTTCCCATTCCTCAACCTGATGTATCCGTCGGTGAACAGGCAGATTCAGGAAGGTCTTGTCAACACCTATAAGGAAAGCGGTTTCTTCCCCGAATGGGCAAGTCCGGGTCACCGTGGCTGTATGATTGGCAACAACTCTGCTTCCGTACTGGCAGATGCCTATCTGAAAGGTGTGAAGGTGGAGGATGTGCAGACGTTGTACGAAGGTCTCATCAACGGTACAAAGAATGTCCATCCCGAGGTCTCTTCTACGGGTCGCCTCGGCTATGAGTATTACAACAAGCTTGGTTATGTTCCCTACGATGTGAAAATCAACGAGAACACTGCCCGTACTTTGGAGTATGCTTATAATGACTGGTGCATCTACCGCATGGCAAAAGAACTGAACCGTCCGAAGAAGGAGCAGAAACTCTTTGCGGAACGTGCCATGAACTATAGGAATGTATTTGATAAGGAAAGCAAGCTGATGCGTGGTCGTAATCAAGACGGCCAGTTCCAGTCTCCTTTCTCTCCTTTGAAGTGGGGTGACGCCTTTACTGAAGGTAACAGCTGGCACTATTCCTGGTCTGTATTCCACGACCCTCAAGGTCTGATAGACCTGATGGGTGGAAAAGAGTCTTTCGTAGAGATGCTTGACTCTGTATTTATTGTCCCGCCCTTGTTCGATGACAGCTACTACGGCCAGGTAATCCATGAAATCCGTGAGATGACAGTGATGAATATGGGTAACTATGCCCATGGCAACCAGCCCATCCAGCACATGATTTACCTTTATAACTACGCCGGGGAACCTTGGAAGGCCCAATATTGGCTTCGTCAGGTAATGAACCGCATGTATACTGCCGGTCCCGACGGTTATTGCGGTGACGAGGACAACGGTCAGACTTCCGCGTGGTATGTCTTCTCTGCACTTGGTTTCTATCCGGTTTGCCCTGGTACGGACGAGTATGTATTGGGCGCCCCTCTGTTCCGTAAGGCTACCCTCCATTTCGAGAACGGTAAGTCCCTGACAATTGACGCTCCGGATAACTCACCGGAGAACATGTATATCGAGTCTCTCAAGGTGAACGGCGTGGATTATTCCAGGAATTATCTGACGCATGGCGATTTGCTGAATGGCGGTACCTTGAGGTTTGATATGGGCAGCCAGCCTAATATGAAGAGAGGTACGCAGCCGGAAGATTATCCTTATTCTTTCTCGAATGAACTGAAGAAGTAAAGAATAGTAATAATATAGTAAGAAAAGGGTTGCCTCGAAAATAAGTTGATATATCATTTTGTTATTTACTATCTGTATTATAGGTGTTTTTCTTGAATCAGGTGGAAATAATTATTTGCTTCGTTAGTAATATTGAGCAAAATGATATATCAACTTGTTTTCGGGGTAACTCTTTTTTTTAGGATTAATGATAAAAAAGATACTTTTTCAGTAAGTGTATTTTCATTGTCTGTTGTTTTATATAGGAATGCGAGAGAATGAATCTCTCGAAGTAATTTATTGTATAACCTATAAATTGTGTTTATGAAAGACAATTATGCTTTTCGGAGTTCGACGTTCATGCGGGCTTTATTAGTTTTGTTGTTCATGGCAGTTTCTATCCAGTGGGGCTTTGCCCAGTTAAACCTGAATGTGTCTCGCGGCACATTGGGGACAGTCATTGAACAAATCAAGTCTCAATCCAAGTATCAATTTTTTTATGACGACAAACTGGCTGCGTTGCCGGTAGAAAACGTCAAAGTGAACAATGCGTCTATAGAAGATGCTTTGAATGTTATTCTCAAAGGGAAAGACATTTCCTATAAAGTGGAGGATAACATCGTTTATCTTTCTGAAAAGTCTGCTGCTCCTCAAGAGGGCAACCAACAAGGGAAAGAACGGACGATTACCGGAGTCGTGTCAGATGACATGGGACCTCTGATTGGTGTGAATGTATTGATAAAAGGTACCAGCAACGGGTGTATTACCGACCTCGACGGTAACTTTACGCTGACCACTACGGAGGCGAATCCGGTGATTGTATTCTCTTATATCGGTTATACTACGCAGGAAATCCCCGTGAAAGGTAATGCGCCGATTAATGTAATGATGGCCGGAGATACCCAACAGCTTGAAGAAGTTGTGGTTACTGCACTCGGTATCAAGCGTTCGGAAAAGGCATTGTCCTACAATGTACAGCAGGTGAATACAGATGCCATTACTTCCAATAAAGATGCCAACTTTGTGAACTCATTGAGTGGTAAGGTAGCGGGTGTGAACATCAATGCTTCTTCATCCGGTGTAGGTGGTGTATCAAAGGTAGTGATGCGTGGTACGAAATCTATCATGCAGTCTTCCAATGCACTTTATGTAATTGACGGTGTGCCTATTTTCTCTGGCCGTGGTACTGCCGGAGGTAAGGAGTTCGACTCCCAGGGATCTTCAGAACCGATTGCCGATATCAACCCGGAAGACATCGAGTCAATGTCAGTCCTGACTGGTGCCGCCGCTGCTGCCTTGTATGGTTCGGAAGCTGCCAACGGTGCCATTGTCATTACTACAAAGAAAGGTAAAGAAGGTAAGGTGAGCCTTACTGTCAGCAGTAATACTGAATTCACCAATCCGTTTGTGATGCCGAGCTTCCAAAACCGTTACGGTACGGGAACCGGTGGTGTGATGAGCACTTCAGGAGCCATGAGCTGGGGAGCGCCTTTGTCTGCAGCCAATAACTACAATTACAGCCCGAGAGATGATTATTTCCAGACGGGTATTGTAGGAACAGAGAGCATTTCTTTGTCAACCGGTACAGAGAAAAACCAGACGTATGCATCGGCTGCTGCTGTAAACTCCAAGGGTATTGTTCCCAACAACAAATACAACCGTTACAACTTTACGGTACGTAACACCACTACTTTCCTGGACGACAAGATGACTCTGGATTTCGGTGCAAGCTATATTCTGCAGAATGACCAGAACATGACGAACCAGGGTACTTACAACAACCCGTTGGTGGGTGCTTATTTGTTCCCGCGCAGCAACGACTGGTCTGATATCAGCATGTATGAGCGCTATGACGCTGCCCGTAAAATTTATACGCAATACTGGCCGGTAGGTGACGAAGGTATGGTAATGCAGAATCCTTATTGGATTAACTACCGCAATCTGCGCCAGAACAAGAAGGACCGCTATATGCTGAATGCCGGTTTGAGCTATAAGATTCTGGACTGGCTGACTGTTTCAGGACGTGTACGTTTGGATAACTCCAACAATGATTATACAGAAAAGTTCTATGCTTCTACCAATACACAGCTCACCGAGAGCTCTTCACGAGGTCTTTATGGTATTACCAAGACGCAGGACAAACAGTTGTATGCAGACTTCCTGGTGAGTATCAACAAATATTTCGGTGAAGATTGGTCACTCCAGGCCAACGTCGGTGGTTCATTCTCCGATATACGTTCGGATGCAATGAAAACACGTGGTCCGATTGCTGATGGTGGCGATGCCTTCAGCGGCGAACCGGTAGGTTTGACCAACTACTTTGCCATCCAGAACCTGAGTGCCAGCAAGACACAGCGTTTGCAGGAAGGATGGCGTGAACAGACCCAGTCTCTCTTCGCTTCGGCTGAGCTTGGTTACAAGAACACTTACTTCTTGACGCTGACCGGACGTAACGACTGGCCTTCACAGCTGGCAGGTCCCAACTCCAACAGCAAATCATTCTTCTATCCTTCAGTCGGTGGTTCTGTTGTACTGTCTGAGTTAATGCCTAACTTGAACAAAGATTATCTTTCTTTTATAAAGGTTCGTGGTTCATGGGCATCTGTTGGTAGTGCTTTCTCCAGATATTTGGCTAATCCCCACTATGAATGGAATTCAAGTTCCGGCCAGTGGAGTATCACGACCCAATATCCGTTGTACAATTTGAAACCTGAACGTACCAATTCTTGGGAAATCGGTTTGAACATGCGTTTCCTCAAGAACTTTGAATTGGACGTGACATATTACAATGCCAAGACTATGAACCAGACATTCAACCCGCAGTTGCCTGTCAGCGGTTGGTCGGCTATGTATATCCAGACTGGTGCCGTACGTAACTCCGGTATTGAGTTGTCGCTGAATTACAAGAATACCTGGAAAGATTTTACATGGGATACCGGTATAACCTTCTCCAGTAACAAGAATAAAATCCTGACTTTGGCAGACAATGCCATCAATCCCGTTACCGGTGAGCTGTTCTCTTTGAGCACGTTGAATATGGGTGGCTTAGGTGATGCCCGCTTCTTGCTGAAAGAAGGTGGGAGCATGGGTGACCTTTACTCACTGCGAGATATGAAACGTGATGCCAATGGACAGATTTTTGTGGACCAAAATGGAACGGTTGCTACGGAAGCCATAACGGCCCCGGATAAATACATCAAGTTGGGAAGCGTACTTCCTAAAGGTAATTTGGCTTGGCGTAATAACTTCATTTGGAAGAATTTCACAGCAGGTTTCTTGATTTCAGCCCGTTTGGGTGGTGTGGTTTACTCACGTACACAAGCTATGTTGGACTATTACGGTGTGTCCGAGGCTTCTGCCGATGCACGTGATTTAGGTTACGTGTTGGTGAATGGTAGAGATAAGGTAAACCCCGAAACATGGTACGGTGTAGTAGGTAGCGGCACGTCTGTTCCCCAATACTACACTTATTCTGCTACCAATGTTCGTCTGCAGGAAGTATCTTTGGGTTACACCATCCCCAGAAAGTTGTTGAATGATGTGTGCGATATCAAGGTTTCGTTGGTAGGCCGCAACTTGTGGATGATTTACAGCAAGGCTCCTTTCGATCCCGAAAGTGTAGCTTCTACCGATAACTTTTATCAGGGAATAGACTATTTCATGATGCCGGCTTTGCGTAACATCGGCTTTAGCTTGAGCTTTAAATTTTAATACCAAACGATATGAAAAAGAAAAATATTATAAATAAATTGATTGTTGCTCCGTTGGTTATGGGCTTTATGTCCTGTACCGGCAATTATATGGATATCAACTCCAATCCTTATCAACCGGGTGATTTGACTCCGGATGATTATGCACTGGGTTCTGCCATGAGTAACTTGGCAAGTACGGTTATCTCATCAGATGTCAATACGGCACAGTTTACTGATTGTTTGTTGGGTGGACCGTTGGGAGGTTATTTTGCCGATTCAAATGCCGGCTGGTCCAATACAATATCCAATTTTAATGCTACAAATGACTGGACGCGTGTGTTCTTGATAAGTGACCGTATCATTTCAACACTTTACGGTAACTTGAGCACAGTGAAACAAGTATCGGAGAATACCAATAATCCGGTTCCTTATGCCATTGCTCAAATCATAAAGGTTGCTGCCATGAGTCGCGTGACTGATGCGTATGGTCCTATTCCTTATTCTAAAATCGGTCAGGATGGCAAGATTACCATTCCTTATGATACGCAGGAAGAAGTATATAACGCATTCTTCAAGGAACTGGACGAATCCATCGAGGTGCTGACTGAAAACAGAAATGCGGCGTTGGTTGCTTCTGCAGATTTCGTGTACAGTGGTAATGTACAGAAGTGGGTGAAGTTTGCCAATTCATTGAAACTGCGTTTGGCTATCCGTATTGCCAATGTAAGCCCTGCTAAGGCTAAAGAAATGGCTGAAAGTGCAGTGAATCACGAGTTGGGTCTGATTGAAACAAATGCAGACAATGCTACATGGAAGTATTTCGGTACAATTAGCAATCCGTTGTTTGTGGCAGTACGTTACAATGAAGAAGCTTCAGGTGGTGATACCCATCCTGCTGCCGACATCATCTGCTACATGAACGGTTACAACGACAATCGTCGTGCCAGCTATTTTGAGGAATCAAAATGGCCTGGAGAGACTTATGTAGGATTACGTCGCGGTATCAACCTCAGTAAGATGAAGGAGTATTTCATCAATTATTCACGTGTGAAGATTTCCTCTTCTGATCCCGTGCTTTGGATGAATGCGGCAGAAGTTGCTTTTTTGCGTGCTGAAGCCACTGCAATCTATGGTTTCAACATGAAAGGAACCGCTGCTGATTTTTATGAACAAGGTGTCCGTCTCTCTTTCGAACAGTGGGGAGCTACCGGTGTAGACAGCTATCTGGCTGATGAAAGCAGTGTACCTGCTCTTTACAAAGATCCCGCCGGTCTTAATACTTATGAAAAGAACCTTTCAGCCATTACTGTCAAGTGGAATGAAGGGGCATCCAAGGAAGAAAAACAGGAACGTATCATTACCCAGAAGTGGATTGCGAATTGGCCGTTAGGTAACGAAGCTTGGGCTGACTATCGCCGTACAGGCTATCCCAAACTGTTGCCTGCAACCAGTGAAGGTAACTTGAGTGGTGGAATTGTTGATAGCGAGAAAGGTGCACGCCGTATGCCTTATCCTTCTGAAGAATATACAAGTAATACTGAAAACGTGCAAGAGGCAGTAAACAGCTATCTGGGTGGACCGGACAACATGGCTACTGACGTATGGTGGGCACGCAAATAATAACAATAAATGCTGAATAATTATGAAATTATATAAGAAATCATTCAAAGGAATCGCGCTGGCAGCTTTTTCCGTATTGGCATTGTCTGCCTGCTCCGACTGGACGGATTCAGAGAGTATTAAACTGAAAGAACCCGGAATCGACGAACAGTCTCCCGAACTGTATGCCAAGTATCTGAAGAACTTGCAGGAATACAAGAATTCTGACCATAAGATTGTATACGGCTGGTTTGATAATAGTGAGAAAGTTCCTTTCAGCCGCGGGCAGCACATGTCGGATGTTCCCGACAGCCTGGACGTAATTATCGCAACTACTCCCGATTTGGCGGAATTCGAATTGGAAGATATTGCAAATGTACATGAGAAGGGAACGAAAGTATTCTATTCCATCAGCTATGACAATATCTTGAAGGAACATACCGACAAGGTGAAAGAAGGAACAGAAACATCTGCATTCTCGGCTTATCTGTCGGCTGAGCTGAACAGACTGATAGCTCTTGAAGCACCTTTCGACGGTATTGTAGCCGAGTATCGTGGTAGCAATCCTATCTACATGTCCGAAGCCGACAAGGCTGAAGCAAAGGCAAATCAGGATACTTTCTTCGGTGTGATATCCAACTGGAAGAGTGCCAATTCAGGTAAGCAACTGGTGTTCCAGGGGTATCCTGCCAACCTGATAGGCCAGTCTGTGCTCTCTTCTTGTGACCATATCATCTTGATTACAAATGATGTCACGGATGTTGCCCAACTGGGGATAGAAGCGCTTCAGGCCTTGATGGCAGACGGTGTTCCGGCTGACCGCTTCATTGTATCGGCATCTACCGTCTCTCTGGATACAACAGATAAGACTACCGGATATTACAATGCTTTGAGAGCTCTGTCGGAAGCTGCTTATTGGGTGACAGAACCGTCTGCAGAGTTTACAAAAGCTGGTCTGGCTATTGAGAACATGCAGAATGATTATTACAATGCTACCAATACCTATCAATACGTGAGAGAAGCTATCAATATTATGAATCCTGCTCCTAAAAAATAAAAGAATATCATGAAACTGAAAAGTATATATTTAGTATCGATGGCATTATTGGCAGGTGTATTTGCTGCTTGTAATGATAATGACGTTGAGAATTTCGATAATCAGGTGTATATCAACGGCTCGGCGATGACCAGTACTGTGTTGTTGAAAAACACTGTTTCCGATACGGAAGGTTCATTCCGGATTTCAATGGCTCGTCCTGAATCGCAGGATATAACTATTGCCTTGAAGGCGGACCCTTCACTGGTAGCTACTTATAACGCTACCTATTATGACACAGCCGAGGCTCTGCCGGAAAACTATTATACGGTAGAAACTCCGCAGGCTACCATTTTGGCCGGTGCTGTCATTTCAGACGACATCACTGTCAGCTTCAAGAACTTGACGGAGCTGGACCGTGAGAAGGTATATGTATTGCCGGTTACGGTAGACCAGGCAAGCATCGGAGTCTTGAAGAGCTCCGGTACCATGTACTACGTGCTGAAGGGTGCCGCATTGATTAATACGGTTCCTGATATTACCAAGAATCTGGTTTACGTAACTTGGACCAATCCAGATGTAGCCAATAATATGAATAAGCTGACGGCAGAAGCGTTGATTCGTGTAAGCAAGTTTGACAAGATGCTGACTTCCATTATGGGTATCGAAGGTAAGTTCCTGCTCCGCATCGGTGATGCCGGAATTCCTCAAAACCAGTTGCAGGTGGCTACAAGTAGCGGCAATGTGACCGATGAGAGTCTGGTTATTCCGACAAACGAATGGACACATATCGCTGTGACCTACGATGCGGATGCAAAAACAGTTATAATCTACATCAATGGTAAGAATATGCTGGAGACTACTTTGGACTGCGGAGTCGTGAACTGGGGCCAGACCATGACCGATGAAGGTAACGGATTCTGGATTGGCCATTCATACAATCGTGACCGTTGGTTGGAAGGTAATATCTCAGAGGTGCGTATCTGGAACAAGGTGTTGACATCAGCAGAAATCAATGCAAAGGACCACTTCTACCAGGTAGAGCCGGATGCTGACGGACTGGTTTCTTACTGGAAGTTCGATGAGGGCGCCGGTACTGCCATTCACGATTATAGCGGAAATGAGAACAATGCTACTGCAGTGGAATCATTGACTTGGACTGCTGTGGAACTGCCCGCTAAATAATTTAGTTATACCTTAATTCAAATAAAAAGATATTGATTATGAAATATATGAATCATGTAAAATCAGGCTTGCTGGCAATGGCTTTTGCATGTGCAGGAATATGCTTCACCGGTTGTGAAGATGATGTTGTCATCAACACCGGCAACAGTGACAAGCTGGATACTGTGGATGGCGTGTATGGCTATGTAAAGTCTGCCGCCGGTGCACGTGAACTTACTCCGATTTCTGTTTTTGGCGACAAGGTTGCTACCGGACATCTCTATTTTGAACTGAGCAAAGCTGCAGAGCAGGATGTTACGGTGACCTTCAAAGTGGACGAAGACGTTTTGGAGGCTTACAATAAGAAGAATGGAACAAGCTATAAAATGTATCCCGCCGATAAGCTGAGCCTGGCGAACGGTGGAACTGCCACTATCAAGGCGGGCGAACAGAAGTCGGCTTCTGTGGAACTGAATATCAATGCCGGAGGCACAATCGGACAGACTTATGCTGTTGCCGTTTCTGCATCTGCCAATAACGGTGTGGAAGTTTCTACAAACAATCAGGAATATATTTACTTGGTAAAGCCTTTGGCTGCTATTCCTGAGAGTATCAGTAAGGGTGATATACTTACACATTGCTTTGTGGAAGTAAATGACGAGAACATCTTGAATATGGGTGAATATACCATGAAGAGCAACGGAAAGCCTTTCTTTGATGTAGTCAGCATTTTTGCTGCCAACATCAATGTGGATAGCAAGACCGGTCGCGTACATGTTTTCTGCAATGACCAGGTTTCCTTCTTGCTGAGAAATGCGGATAAGTTCATCCGTCCTTTGCAGGCTAAGGGCATTAAGGTGGCTATGACTATTCTTGGCAACCATGACGAGGCTGGTATGGGTAACCTTTCGGAAGCTGCTGCCAAAGACTTTGCCAAGGAACTGAAAGCCTACTTGGATATTTATGGTTTGGATGGCATCGACTTTGATGATGAGTACACCAACTACAACAACTCCAATCCCGGTCCCGGCTTCGAAACACGCTCACGTGCCAACTTCGCGCGTTTGGTTTATGAGTGCCGCCAGGTATTTGGCAACAAGTTGATTGGTGTGTATGAATATGGTTCGCTCGACTCTCCAGACGGTGAGGTAGAGGGTATGAAGGTAGGTGACATTGTGGACTATATGACCTACGGTTACTACCAGAATCAGAATCCCGAGGGAGCCTTTGGCCGTGAAGAGTCTCATTTTGAGAACCTGCCCAAATCCAAGTATGCTCCGCTGCCTTGGAAGATTAATGATGAGTTGAACGGAGGTTGGAGTGGATTTGACAAGAGCAAATTCCAGAAAGTGAAAGATGAAGGTTATGGCATTCAGATGTTCTACAATCCCAAACCGCTGGTGTATCAGTATTATACGTTGCTTTCGGAAATAAGTAAAGTACTTTTTGATGATGAAGTGGAGTGGAGCGGCAAGTACTGGAGCCGTATCGGTGAAGCTTATCAGGGCAAAATGTTGGGTTATGAAGATTTGGTCGGCGAGTGGAAAGTAACTTCCAGTAACTCTCTCTTTACCTATGTGGATGAAGAAGGCAATCCTCGCTGGTGGGATTGGAAAGGCAGTCAGGAGTTTGAGAAGAATGTAATTATAGAGAAGGATGAAGAAGGTACCGGATATGTGGTTTACAACTGGGGTACTTTCCCCGAAATCACCGGTAAGTATCCGATGCATTGCGATTACTATAACGGTGCACTGCTCATCTATCCGCAAACCATTCATGAGGGCGATGCTGAAGACCCTGCTACCTACAAGATGCATTTCGGTACTTACAGCAAGAATTTCCAGTGGAAAGCATATCCTAACTATGATGATTACTATATGGATGGTGCTATTGCTCCTAACGGTGATATGCATATCTATGGCTTGGGCAACAGATGGGCTATCAATCCCTATAAGTATGTAGGCGGTGAGATTGAGACCGACATCTTCCCCGATGTTCCTTACTTCGTGAGTGAGAACTATACGATGAAGAAGGTACGCTGATGCCGTGTTTTCCGTAAACTGAGGTTTCGGAAAACGGATGCTTGAACCTTTTCATACATGAAACAAAGGAGGGCTTTGCTCAAAGTAATAGGGCGGCCCTCCTCAAGCATTCTCATATAACAAGATTCTATTATGAAGCTATACACCTACTTATACAATAAACAATATGAAGAAAAACATGAAATCTAGTTCCATACTGTTGGGTGGACTTTTTCTGCTGGGGGCGGTTTGCAGCTGTACCCAGACGGCACCGGACTATGCGTCTTACGTCAATCCGTTCATCGGTACGGGTGGACATGGGCATACCTATCCCGGAGCGGTAGTTCCCAACGGGATGATTCAGCCCAGCCCCGACACGCGTATCTACGAGTGGGATGCCTGCTCCGGATATTACTATGCAGATACTACTATCAACGGATTTTCACATACCCACGTCAGCGGTACGGGTTGTGCCGATTACGGGGATGTGCTGCTGATGCCCACTGTAGGTCGGCAGGATTACCACTCCATGGGCTCGAAGAGCCAGCAGATGGCGTACGCCTCTGCCTTTTCCCACGAGAATGAAACAGCCGAACCGGGATATTATTCCGTATTTTTGGACCGCTACGGGGTGAAAGCCGAACTGACCTCTACCAAACGTGCGGCGATTCATCGCTATACCTTCCCGAAAGCGGAAGATGCAGGTTTTATCCTCGACCTGGATTACAGTATCCAGCGCCAGAAGAATGAACAGATGGAGCTGGAAGTAATCAGCGATACTGAAATCCGTGGACGCAAGAAGACTGTATATTGGGCTTTCGACCAGTATATCAACTTCTACGCTAAATTCTCCAAACCATTTACCTATACGCTGGTCACGGACTCCATGGCATTGGACGAAGGCGGTCCGCTTCTGCCTACAGCTAAAGCTTTACTGCAATTCCAGACGGAGCCCAATGAGGAGGTATTGGTAAAGGTAGGTGTGTCTGCCGTGGATATGGACGGTGCCCGCAAGAATGTGGAAGCCGAAATCTCCGGATGGGATTTTGACGGTGTGCGCCGTGCTGCCCGCCAGCAGTGGAACACTTATCTTTCCAAGATTGACATCGATACGAAGGACAACGACCAGCGTACCATGTTCTACACGGCACTTTACCACACGGGTATGCAGCCCAACTTGTTTACCGATGCTGACGGACGTTACTTTGGTATGGACTTGAAGCCCCATCAAGGCAGGGTGGACGAGCCTATCTACACCATTTTCTCTTTATGGGACACTTTCCGTGCCTATCATCCGCTGATGACGATTATTGATCCTGAACTGAACGAGGCTTTCATCCGTTCGCTCATCCAGAAGTCCCGCGAGGGCGGCGTCCTGCCTATGTGGGAACTGGCCGGAAACTATACGGGTACCATGATTGGTTATCATGCAGCCTCCCTCATAGCGGATTCTTATGTAAAGGGATACCGTAACTTCGACGTGCAGGAGGCTTACAAGGCTTGCCTCCGTACGGCAGAATACGATACGACGGGTATTATCACCCATCCTTTGGTTGTGCCGCATCTGATGCCGCAGGCCAAGTACTGGAAGAACAAGATTGGCTACGTGCCTTGCGATAAGGACAATGAGTCCGTGGCAAAAGCACTGGAATATGCTTACGATGACTGGTGCATCTCCGTACTGGCAGGTGCCTTGGACGACGAAGCCAACCGCGATAAGTATGCGGCCTTTGCCGAGGGATATAAAGTTTATTTCGATCCGAGTACCCGCTTCATGCGCGGACTGGACAGTGAGGGCAACTGGCGTACGCCTTTCAACCCCCGCGCTTCCAATCACCGTAACGATGACTATTGCGAAGGTACGGCATGGCAGTGGACTTGGTTCGTTCCCCACGATGTGGACGGATTGGTAGAACTGATGGGAGGACGCGACGCCTTCATCGGCAAGTTGGATTCTCTGTTCACGGCCGATTCCAAGCTGGAAGGTGAATCGACCTCGGTGGATATTTCCGGTCTGATAGGTCAGTATGCCCACGGCAATGAGCCAAGCCATCACATTGCCCATCTCTACAACTACGTAGGCCAGCCCTGGCGTACGCAGGAGATTGTGGATGAGGTGCTGCATACGCTTTACTTCAACAACCCCGACGGACTTTCGGGCAATGAAGACTGCGGACAGATGTCTGCATGGTACATTCTGAATGCGATGGGCTTCTATCAGGTATGCCCCGGCAAGCCGGTATATTCCATCGGACGCCCGCTGTTCAACGAGGCGACCGTTCATCTGAAAGACGGCAAGTCGTTCAAGGTGATAGCCCACAACAACAGCCGCGACAACAAGTATGTGCGGAGCATTGTGCTGAACGGCAATAAGTTGGAGACTCCATTCTTCACGCATCAGGATATAGTGGACGGCGGTACGCTGGAGCTGACTATGGGCAGTGAACCGTTGAAGTGACACAGATAATATACAGAAGGGATGAGCCGAAAAAATCATAATCCTATATCGTGGGTCCCCACCGTATATTTCGCCATGGGATTGCCGTTCGTGGTGCTGAACATGGTTTCTGTGCTGATGTTCAAGGGGATGGGTATCGGTGACGCGCAGATTGCTCTGTGGACGTCGCTCATCATGATGCCCTGGACGCTGAAGTTCCTTTGGAGTCCGTTCCTTGAAATGTTCAAGACGAAGAAGTTTTTCGTGGTACTGACGCAGATGGTTACCGGAGCAGGTTTTGCTCTGGTGGCTTTGGCGTTGCAGTTACCGTTCTTTTTTGCGATATGCATTGCGCTGCTGGCAGTGATTGCTTTCAGCGGAGCCACGCACGATGTGGCTACGGATGGTGTCTACATGTCGGAACTGAACAAGCAGGACCAGGCCAAGTATATCGGTTGGCAGGGAGCCTTCTACAATATAGCGAAGATTGTGGCGTCCGGCGGGTTGGTCTGGCTGGCAGGTGCCTTGCTGGTAGGTTTCGGTGGGGTGGAGGGTGCCACAGAGGCAGTCCGCCACGAGGCTACCCGGCATGCATGGATGACGGTGATGCTGATATTGGCGGCGGTGATGCTGCTGCTTGGCTTCTACCACATGCGCATGCTGCCATCGGGCGGTGCGGCCGCATCCGGCGCCAAGTCGGCAAGAGAGACGTGGGAGCAGTTGGTGGCGGTAATCAAGGATTTCTTCTTGAAGAAGCACATCTGGTACTATATAGCGTTCATTATCCTTTATCGCCTTGCCGAGGGTTTTGTCATGAAGATTGTCCCTCTTTTCTTGAAGGCGGAGCGTTCGGCAGGTGGCTTGGGACTGAATGAGCAGCAGATAGGTTTGTACTACGGCACTTATGGGGCGGCAGCCTTTGTGCTGGGGTCACTGTTGGCAGGCTATTACATTTCGCACCGGGGATTGCGGCGGACGCTGTTCTCTCTGTGCTGCATCTTCAATCTGCCTTTTGTAGCGTATACCCTGCTTGCCATGTACCAGCCGGAAAGCGGGTTGCTGATAGGTAGTGCCATCGTGCTCGAGTACTTCGGTTATGGTTTTGGTTTTGTGGGACTGACTTTGTTCATGATGCAGCAGGTGGCGCCGGGAAAGCACCAGATGGCACATTATGCCTTTGCTTCGGGCATCATGAATCTGGGTGTGATGTTGCCGGGCACAATCAGCGGTTTTGTCAGCGACTGGTTGGGGTACGAGGCGTTCTTTACCTTCACGCTGTTTGCCACCATTCCGGCGTTCCTCATTACGTACTTCATACCATTTACGTATGCCGATGAGAAGAAACAACAATAACCAATTAATAATATAGAGCAATTATGAGCAACAAAATCACAATGCCTTGGGAAGAACGGCCGGCAGGCTGTAAGGATGTAATGTGGCGTTATTCGGAGAATCCCGTAATAGACCGCTACCATATTCCGTCGTCGAACAGCATTTTCAACAGTGCGGTGGTTCCGTTTAAGGATGGTTATGCCGGTGTGTTCCGTTGTGACAACCGGGCGGTGCAGATGAATATCTTTGCCGGTTTCAGCAAGGACGGCATCCACTGGGAAATAGAGCATGAGCCAATCAAGTTCAAGGCCGGGAATACGGACATGATAGAGTCCGAATATAAATACGATCCGCGCGTGACATGGATTGAGGACCGCTACTGGATTACGTGGTGCAACGGCTACTACGGCCCCACCATCGGCATCGGCTATACTTTCGATTTCAAGGAGTTCTTCCAGTGCGAGAATGCTTTCTTGCCTTTCAACCGCAACGGTGTGTTGTTGCCTCAGAAGTTCGATGGCAAATATGCGCTCTTGAGCCGTCCCAGCGATAGCGGACATACTCCTTTTGGCGACATCTACATTAGCTTCAGCCCTGACATGAAATTCTGGGGCGAACACCGCCATGTGATGGCTCCTACGCCTTTCCCCGAAAGTGCCTGGCAGTGTACCAAGATAGGGGCAGGTTCGGTACCGTTCCTCACGGACGAGGGTTGGCTGATGTTCTATCATGGCGTGATAACCACTTGTAACGGTTTCCGTTACTCCATGGGAGCAGCTATTCTGGATAAGGACAATCCTGCCAAGTTGCTCTACCGCACCCGTGAGTATCTGCTTGCGCCGGCTGCTCCATACGAACTGGCAGGCGATGTACCCAATGTGGTGTTCCCTTGCGCAGCATTGCAGGATGGAGAACGTGTAGCTGTATACTACGGTGCAGCCGATACGGTAGTGGGGCTTGCTTTTGGCTATATCCGCGAGATTCTGGAGTTCACGAAGCGCACAAGTATTTTGTAAGCACCAAGCAGTTGGCGGGTGCTTGGTATTGCTGAAAAGCGTCTGCCGTAACTGTCTTATACTTAGTGTAATGTCACTGCAAAGATACTGCATGCTTTTTGCAGTGCTACTGCAAAGCCGTTGCAGCGCCACTGCAAAGCTGATGCAGCGTCACTGCAAAACTGTTGCAGCGCTACTGCAAAGTAGTTTGCAGTGTCACTGCAGACCGTTTGCAATAACTTTGCAGAGTGCATGCAATGACACCGGCATGGGTAGCGTGCTCACTAACTAATAAAGAACAAATCCTTACTATATTATGAAACGACTGATTACTTTCTGTATCATCTCCTTTGGAATGCTCACGGCATCTATGGCTGCGGAGAAGCATCCTGCGGACTATGTGAATCCTTTTGTCGGTACCACCAACTTCGGTACCACGAATCCGGGAGCCGTCTGTCCCAATGGAATGATGTCCGTAGTGCCCTTCAACGTGATGGGTTCGGAGGACAACAAATACGATAAAGATGCCCGCTGGTGGTCTACTCCCTATGAGTATCACAATTGTTTCTTTACCGGATACTCGCATGTCAATTTGAGCGGTGTGGGCTGTCCGGAATTGGGTTCTCTGCTGCTGATGCCCACTACGGGAGAGCTGTCCGTAGATTATAAGGAATATGGAAGCCGCTATAAGGACGAGCAGGCATCCCCCGGATATTACAGCAACTTCCTGACCCGCTACAATGTGAAGACGGAAGTGACGGCAACTCCTCGCACGGGTGTGGCGCGTTTCACCTTTCCTGCCGGGCAGAGCCATGTGCTGCTGAACCTGGGCGAAGGCCTGACCAATGAATCGGGAGCTTTTCTGCGCCAGACGGGTAAATGCGAGTTTGAAGGTATGAAGCTGCTGGGTACTTTCTGCTACAACCCACAAGCCGTTTTTCCCATCTACTTTGTGATGCGTGTCAACAAGCAGCCCGCCGCTTCGGGCTACTGGAAGAAGCAGCGCCCCATGACCGGTGTAGAGGCCGAATGGGACCCCGATAACGGACGCTACAAACTTTACACCCGCTACCAGAAGGAACTGGCGGGAGATGATATCGGCGCCTATCTTACATTCGATACCGAAGAAGGCGAGCAGGTGGAAGTACAGATGGGAGTCTCTTTTGTGAGCATGGAGAATGCCCGCCTCAATCTGGATACCGAGCAGCAGGGAAAGAACTTCGGTCAAGTGCTGGAAGAAGCCCGTCGCCGCTGGAACGATGACCTTTCGCGCATCCTTGTAGAAGGAGGTACGGAGGAACAGAAAACCGTTTTTTATACGGCACTCTATCATACGCTGATACATCCCAATATCCTGCAGGATGTGAACGGGGAATATCCCGCTATGGAGAGTGATAAGATTTTGACTACCCAAGGCGACCGTTATACCGTCTTTTCTTTGTGGGACACTTACCGCAATGTGCACCAGCTTCTTACGCTGGTATATCCCGAACGGCAATTGCAGATGGTGCGCTCCATGCTCGACATGTACCGCGAACACGGCTGGCTTCCCAAATGGGAACTCTACGGACGTGAGACGCTGACCATGGAAGGTGACCCTTCCATTCCCGTCATCGTCGACACCTGGCTGAAAGGTCTGCGCGACTTTGATATAGAACTGGCCTACGAGGCCATGTGCAAGGGAGCCACCCTGCCGGGAGCGGAGAATCTGCTCCGTCCGGACAATGACGACTACGTGTCATTGGGATATGTGCCCCTGCGGGAGCAGTATGACAATTCCGTTTCGCATGCCCTGGAATACTATATTGCCGACAATGCTTTGTCGCGCATAGCCGCTGCGCTTGGCAAGAAGGAGGATGCCCGTCTGTTCCACGAACGTTCGCTGGGCTACAAGCATTATTACTGTAAGGAGTACGGTACTTTCCGTCCTATCCTGCCTAACGGTGAATTCTATGCTCCTTTCGACCCGAGGCAGGGAGAGAACTTTGAGCCGAACCCCGGATTTCACGAAGGTTGTGCCTGGAACTATACTTTCTATGTTCCCCACGATGTGAAAGGGCTTGCCCGGCTCATGGGTGGAAAGAAGCCGTTCGTAGACAAGCTTCAGCGTGTGTTCGACGAAGGACTGTACGACCCTGCCAACGAACCGGACATTGCATACGCCCATCTTTTTTCTTATTTCAAGGGTGAGGAGTGGCGCACGCAGAAAGAGCTGCACCGCCTTTTGCAGAAGTATTTCAAGAATGCCCCCGACGGAATTCCCGGCAATGATGATACCGGAACGATGTCCGCTTGGGCTATCTTCAATATGATGGGCTTTTATCCGGATTGTCCCGGAGAACCGGCTTATACGCTGTCTACTCCGGTATTTGATAAGGTGACCATAAAGCTCGACCCTAAGTATTGGGGACGCGACCAACTGGTGATAGAGACGGAACGCCCGTCGGCAGAGTCGCTTTATATCCGTGAAATGGAACTGGGAGGAAAAAAACTGTCCCGATATCGTATCACTCATGAAGAACTGGTGCAGAGTGGAAAACTGCGATTTAGGCTTCGATAGGTATTGTGAGTCAGGATAGCATCGGTGATGGTTTAGGTTGCCCGTCGTTGACAGAGTTCATGTCAGTGGCGGGCTTTTCTATGCAGGTTGGCTTCCGGCAGGCTGATAGGGTATTTCGAACCAGAATTCGGAACCTTTCCCCGGAATAGAGCTGACGCCCACTTTTCCGTTCATTTTCTCGGCAATCATGGTGCAGATGGAGAGTCCGAGACCCGTGCCTTGTTTAAAACTGTTTAGCTTGACAAAGCGTTCGAATACATCCTTTTGCTTTTCAGGAGGAATGCCGCAACCGGTATCACGGACAAAGAAGCGAATCCTGTCTTCTTGCGGCAGGTGATAACCAATGTCGATGAAACCTTCTTCCGTATGCTTGAGGGCGTTTGACAGATAATTGTTCAGTACTTGTCTTACCCGTTTGGGGACTGTGTGAATAATACAGTAATCCGCACCGGGCAGGAGACGTATACTGACTTCGGACGGAAGTTTCAGTTTTGCCATCGTCTGCATTTCATCAAGCGTCTTGTTTACATCCATATCTCCTTCTGTGAATTCGAGAATGCCAGCTTCGATGCGTGACAGGTCGAGAATATCGTTAATCAGTTGCAGCAGCAGCTGGGTGTTTTCTTCGATGATATGTATGTATTCCTTTGTATCTTCGTCTTGTATTGCATCGGAAAGTATGGAGGAGAAGCCGACAATGGCGTTTAGCGGAGTGCGTATCTCGTGGCTCATATTGGCAAGAAAAGCCGATTTCAGGCGGTTGGCTTCTTCTGCTTTCTCTTTGGCTGCCAGCAGTTCGGTGATGTCCAGTGCAGAACTGACAATCCACCTCTCTTTCCCTTTGTTGTAGGACACCAGCGTTTTGTGAAACGACAGAATATACTCTCTGCCTTTGGGATTGACAAAGTGTTTGATGTAGGACTGGGGAGTTTCCGACTCTTCAACTTCTTTGTCTGTCTCTTGGATGAAATTATCTTGCATTAGGGGTTTGAACTCCTCTTCATAGTGTCCCACAATATCCTCAGCGGGGACTTCCATCATCTCTGCCGCTTTTTTGTTCCATATCAGGTAGCGTCCTTCATCGTTTTTGTCTTTTACTGTCGTGGCGATGGGAAGGTTCTCCAGAATACTTTCAAGGAAGAAACGGTATTTTTCGTTTTCCCGGCGTTGGACTTCATCTTCCGTAATGTCGCGTATGAAGGCTATGACATAATTTCTGTTGAGGTAGACCATGCGCACTGCGATATATAGTTTCTCACCACTTTCTATTCTTATCTTTAGGGTCAGGCTGTCCGAAGTGCGGGTATTCAGTACGCGTAACAGCGACGTCATGTATTTCCGGCATTCATCGGCATCTGTCACTAAATTATTGATATTTAGAACTCCCGGATTCAGGAACGGAAGTCTGTTTGCCTTTTCGGTAGGTGTATTAAGTAGTTTTACGACAATACCTTGTCTGTTCAGCAGATATACTGGAATGTCTATTGCCCGGATAATCTGTCTGTTCAGACTTTTGTATTTATGATTTATCCAGTATAGAAAGCTTGCAGATGTAACGGCAATTAACAGAAATAACTGTACTTCTCCAAATAATGTAAGATGCATACGCGGTGTCTTTCATTTCGTCTGTCCCCATTGACGAAGGTTATTATATAAAAAGCGCGAGGACTGTTATTGCCTATCTGCATTCGAGGCTCTGGAAAATGCCCACGTCATAAATAGACAACAGTCCCCACGCCTAAGTATATAATAACATAGACGTGAAGAAACTGTTGCTATCATCCCATGACGTTTATTGAATTTTCCAGATTCCGAATAGGCAGGGATAATAACTTTCGCTTCTTGCGTTCTTATCGAATCAAGTCAAAAATGGCCGTTATCACTATAACTGCCAAGACTTTGGTGCAAAAGTAGTATATTTTTTTTGGATGTACGATATGATGAGGAGAATAAAGTGTATATGCAAACAAAGCGTGATGGTATTTGACCGTCACGCTTTGTATAGCTTGCCATTAAAAGTTGTTAGAGAGAATTGTTAGAGGATTTATTTCATGGCTTCTATCGTATATCCTTGTTGTTTCAGAAGGTTCAACACTCCATTGTCTCCGGGCAGGTGTCCGGCGCCGACTACGAAAAGGGTAGGGGCTTCTGTCATGATAGCAGGCATCTTTTCAACCCATGCCTTGTTGCGGTTGTCCAGCATGGCTTCCATCTCTCCAGGCAGCGGGTCGCATGAATTGCCGTCGCGCTCTTCCATCAGTTGCAGCATGGCATCCAGGTCCTGCTTTTCATAAGCGGCAATCAGGCGCTTGCTTTGCTCGATACCTTTCTCGATGTCACTGATAGCGCAGTAGAGGAGGTTTGCCTGGCGTTGCAGCGTCTGGCTGTTGAACAGAATGTCTATTTGTGACTGGGCTGTTTCCAGACCGCCAACTTTCTTGCCTTGCTGTCCGGCCTGCTGCTGGAAGTAAGTGTCGAGCTGTTCTTGCGGGTTGAAGCCCGGAGTGTGTTTCATGTAGAGCAGGACGACAAGCTGCTGGTTGATGGCAGCCGGTTTCAGTTGAGCAAGCATGGCGATGTCTACCATCATATTCTCTTTTACAACTTTACCCACTTCTTCGTATTGCTCGGGAGTAAAGAGGTTTTGCAGCGTGGTGTCTTTGGGCATCATCATCTGCTGTTGCATGCTTTGCATGAAGGCGGGAGTCGCCATTTCGCTCATCACGACCTCACCGTAGACTTGGGTGGTTTCGTTCATGGCCTGCGGCATGGCGGCGATGCTGTCCTTGATGCTGAGTGGAGAGAGATGGTAAGTACCGAAAATATAGGATGGTTTCTCTAATCCTTTACCGGATACTTTCCATAAAAGTTGTGCATTGGCACTCAGCGCAATGCTGATGAATAAGAGGATGCCTAAAAGTTTCTTCATTGCTTTCTTCTTTTAATTGTTTCTGGACTATCAGTCGGGAAAGAGTAAAGAAAATCACAAGAAGGGGAAAAATTAGTATCATTTTATTCTTCCTCCGCAGAGCCAGTGTTGGGTGTAATATTTTTCCCGGAGGTTGCTGACTATGACTCCCTGGCTGGTACTGGCATGGATAAACTTGCCGTCCTTGAGGTAAATACCCACATGGGCTACTTTTTTGCGGGAAGCACGGCTGGTGAAGAACACCAAATCTCCCTCACGCAAGTTGCGGCGGGAGATTTTGCTGCTCTCTTTCAGTTGCCCGTCTGTGCTTCTCGACAGACGGGTGTGGTAAACTTTCTTATACAGTTGCGATACCAGTCCGGAGCAGTCCGTTCCACGCTTGCTGTCACCGCCTGCACGATAGGGGGTGCCTATCCATTCGGAGGCATGGATGTACAGCTTGTGGTTGTCCTGCAGTTCAATATCCACTCCCAAACGGACGGATGCCTGCGCCAGGGCTTTGTAGTCCAGGCGTGGCGCGGAAGTATGGCAGGAACTTAGACCTATCAATATGATGGTAAGAGCTACTATATAAGAAAGATATTTTTTCATGCTTCCGAATTTTTTTCTTCTACCGTTTTATCTTCTTTTTCCGTTATTTCTTCTACGGCTGCTTCTACTACCGTTTCTTCTACCACGGCTTCTTCCTCCACACCGACGTTGAAGTAAGCTTCCAATTCCTGCTCGGCAGAGTTGTTCTCATTTCGTATATCGCGGATAATAACGCCGTTTTCTAACAATGCAATACGTGGACAAACGTCCACTGTGTGATTCAGGTTATGGCTGGAAATGATGACGGTGGCTCCGTGCTCTTCATTGTATCTTTTCAGCAAGTGTTTGATTACAGACTGTGAACTGGGGTCAAGGAAGTTGAACGGTTCATCCAGAATCAACAGTTGCGGGTGATGTAGCATAGCGGAGATGATGCCGATTTTCTGCTTGTTTCCGGCAGAATAGTTGCGGATGAATTTTTTTTGCCCCATCACTTCGCCGTTCATGAAGCGTTCGAAGGGAAGCAGGCGTTCGTCTACCTCCTCTTTCTTCAGACCGTACATCTTACCGATGAAGTAGAAGTATTCTTCGGGGGTGAGGTAGTCTATCAGGAAACCGTCGTCTATAAAGGCTCCCGTGAAGTTCTTCCAGTCCTCGCTTTTGCTGACGTCAATGTCATTGATGGTTACATTGCCCCGGTCTGCCTGCAGTAAGTCAAGAATAAGCCGGAAGAGGGTGGTCTTGCCTGCACCGTTGTTGCCTACCAGTCCCAGCATATCGCCTTGCCCGATGGTGTAGTTCTCTATATCTACGGCTTTTTTTGTGCCGAAATTCTTTTGTAAATTGTTGATGCGTATCATGTTAGTGGTTGATGTTTAATGATTTCTATTTCTGTCTACTGTCCCTGAAGCCTTCCATATTCTTGTAGCGGCGTTTCATGAGTCGGTGATATACATTCATCAGCCAGAATTTGGAAGTGGCGATGAATGCCACGCCGATGCCGATAAGTATCCAGGGGGTGACCTCTTTGCCAAAGATGGCATTCAGTGCAAAAAGCAGCAGTAAAGGTATGCCGAAAGCACCTCCTGAAATCAGATTCTGCAGACCGGTGCCTATATTCTGCCGGCTGGTCATCTTTGAATTCAGGTCGGTAGTCTTGTTGTTGTAGACTGCCAGTTGGAACAGACAGCAGTATACGGCTCCCGGAATGAATATCAGCCATGCAATGCAACCGAGTACGGATACCTTCCCGGTAACCATACCGGGAATCATCAGAATCGTAGGAATGAGCAATGCAATGCTGTACAGTATGTATTTGGCACGCAGCAGCGAGTAGATAGATTCCTTGCGGCTCATCAGTCCGTCAATGTAATTGCCTTCGTAACCCATCAGTGTGCTGAGGAACATGATGCCGAAGATAATGTAATTATAAAGGACGAAGAAATCTCTCAGACCTCCGTCATACACATCGGAAAAGCTAATGATACTACTGAACATTATCACTACACCGGTGATGGAATAGAGCGAACGCTTACAAATCTTGTTGCGTAGCAATAACTTGAGTTCCAGTCTCATGTATTCGCCTATTTCGCCGTAGCGGTCGAGGAATTTGTATTCGGATACATGTTTTATCCGTGTATCTTCCACTTTGTTCAGTTCATTGTAGATGAGTTTCTGCATCAGGGTGCGGTTGATGAACCACATGAGGGCGATGGCAGCCAGTACACCGATGAATGACAGTATATTGCCGGTGATGAACCCTTCTCCCAGATTGACAAAACAGTCGAAAAGCGGACTGTTGTCCGGAATGAATAGTGCGGCGGCAATGCCACCATATACTACTACCGGTAGTGCCAGCCACCAGATGCGCTCACCCATCAGTGTGCGGCACAACAAGAACCAGTAGTTATTGAATACCATCAGCAGCCAGATGCCAATGCAATAGGTCAGCACACCACTGATTCCATAGAATTTGGTGACGGTGATGATGGAAAACGGAACAAACAGAAACAGCCAGAACAGATTGAAGCCATCCAGTCCGGAACGGATCAGCAGGAAGTCGATAAGACGGTTCCGCTTGATGGGAAGCAGCAGGTAGGGCTTCACTTCCTGGGTGGGTGTTTTTTGGAAAGGCAGGCGTATCAGGAAATCCAGCACAAGGACAAATATCAATCCGGAATTCATTACGTGATAGGCTTCTGTGGCACCGCCGTCAAAGGCGAATGCAAAGGTCGTACCGAAGAATATCAGGTAACCGGCCCAGAAGACAAACATGAAGTACATCCAGAATTTTCCGAATTTACTTTTTTCGTACATCGGATTTCGTTTTTCTGCCAGTTTTCCGTGCTTGCGCAAATCTAAGAAAAGACTCATAGTATTTGTATATATAGAGTTTGTATAAAAAAAGCTGCGCTGCCTTTCATCGAACAACGCAGCCTTCTGTGTGTATGGCTCTCTTATTCTTTGTCAGGAGTTTCAGGACTAATCATTGATACCTCAATCTCATTCTTCTGCTTGAACAAGTCGTCGGTGAACTTCTGGATGTCCTTCACGGTGATGCTGTTGACAATCTGTTCGTAATCCTTTATCGGATTCATACCGGTGAACAGGTATTCGTCAATGCTTCCCAGCCAGTAGCTGTTCTCCTTCAAGTCTTCGGCATGTTTCTTCAGCATGAACTCCTTCACTTTATTCAAGTCTCCTTCCGACGGACCTGCTTTGGCGATGTTGTCGAGTTCTGCAAAGATAATCTGCATCAGCTTTTCTCTTTTTGCCGGAGCGGTTTCGAATACAATCTGCAAGAGAGCCTTTTCTTTCGGATATTTGCTTAATTGGCCGCCTACATATACACCGTAAGTGCCCCCTTCGTCTTCACGTACCTTGGCTGTATAAACCAAGTCGAGAATCTGGCTGGTCATACTCAGCAGGATGTCATTTTTCAGGTCGTACTTGCAGTCACCGTTCAGCAGGACAAAGTTCGACGCTTTGGCAGTTTCCTGCTTCCGTACGAATTCGTTCTTATAAACTCCCTGGCGCATGTCCACTTTATTGTCCTTGAATGTTTCCTTGCGGTTGATGGCAGGCAGTGAACCCAGGTACTCGGCGATGAGTGGTTTCATTTCCTCCACATTCACATTTCCTACAAAGATAAAGGTAAAATCGCTGGCATCTTTGTAGCGGTCTTGATACATGGACAGAATCTTGTCATAATCCATCTTGTCAATCATGTCCGCCTTTATTCTGGCTCTTCTGGGATGGTGCATGTAAATACCGGCCGAGACAGAGTCACTGAACGCTACCTGGGGATTCATTTCCATATTCTGCAAAGCAGCTTTGTTGCGGTTCTTGTAGGATGCGAAGGCATCGTCGTCACGGCGTGGAGCGGTGAACGTCAAGTAAGTGAGCTGCATCATTGTTTCGAAGTCTTTCGGTGAACAGCTGCCATTGACGGTTTCTGTCTTGTCACCGATACCATAGCTGACGGAAGCTTTCTTGCCGGCCAGAACTTTTTCCAGGTCTACGGCACTGAAATTACCCAGACCACCGACACTCACTGCATCCAGTCCGTTGATGTTGATGATTTCCGAGTCGGGGAACAGGGAACTACCGCCTAGGCTGACTCCCTTCATGCGGATTTCGTCTGCCTTGAAGTCTGTCTTCTTGATAATGACCTTGACTCCGTTGGAGAGTGTCAGCGTTGTAGTGCCGAATGTATCATCTGTCTGCTCGGATACAATCTTTCCGCCTTTCGGGGCTTCGGCCATCAAAGGTTCATCCGACACCTTGTCTACGTAGGCAGTCAGTTTTTCAGCTTTAATGTCTTTCAGAATCTTCTTGATTGCATCTTCTGTCGGCATTTTCAATCCTTCCTTATCCGGACCGAGAATTGCGACTACCTGGTTACTGTCTGTCACGAGGGCTTGCATCATCTGGTTCAGTGCGGCAACCGGAATGGCGGGAGCTATCTGATTGATGATGGCGTATTCGTTTTCGATGCCCGGAATCGGTTCGTTATCGAGGAAATGACGGACATATTCATCCACGTACTCTTCATTCTTGCGTTTGTCACGCTCGTTATAAGCAGATTCCAGTTGGCGCAGATATTCGGCACGGGCACGGTTGTATTCCGTTTCCGTAAAGCCGAATTGGCGGGCGCGTTCTGTTTCGCGCAGGAGAGTGGCTATTCCATTTTCTATGGCATCTTCCTTGCAGACAACGACACCGGTGAAGGCATCTTTGGTTTTGGCAACAAAGAAATCATCGTCATAAGTGGCGGCATATATATAAGGAGGATTGGCGGTCTGTACCAATTCGTTCAGACGCGCATTCAGCATATTGTTGATGAGCGTGGTTGCATAATTCTGTACCAGATAGCCCATGTCGCCTTTCTGCTCGTCAGGAGTGGCTTCGTGCTTGTTGAAGATGAGGGCTTGTACATTGGACTGTTCCTTGTCCTGATAAACCAATACAATAGGCTCCTTGTTGTCGTTTACCGGATAGTACTCGCGTTTGGCAGCATTGGGCTGGGCGGGAATATCAGAAAACATTTTCTTGATTTGGGCTTCGATGGCGTCCACATCTATATCGCCAACTACCACAATACCCTGAAGGTCTGGACGGTACCACTTTTCATAGTAGTCTCTCAAAGTTTGCGGTTTGAAGTTCATAACGACCTCCATCGTTCCGATAGGGAAACAAGTGGCATACTTCGTTCCTTCGAACATGACTGGAAGCATCTTCTCCTGGAAGCGTTGTATGGCGCTCATACGGGTGCGCCATTCTTCGTTGATGACTCCGCGTTCCTTGTCTATTTCCTTCGGGTCCAGGGTCAAATCGTTACTCCAGTCGTGCAGAATCAGCAGGCAGGAGTCGATGGCTCCCGGAGTAGTGACCGGCACATTGGAAATGTTGTATACGGTTTCGTCTACGGAAGTATAGGCGTTCAAGTTCTCACCGAATTTCACCCCGATACGCTCCAGGTATTGCTTCAGTGCATCACCGGGGAAGTGGGTCGTTCCATTGAAACACATGTGTTCCAGGAAGTGGGCAAGGCCGCGCTGGTCGGCTTCTTCCTGAATGGAGCCTACCTTTTGGGCAATGTAAAAGTCGGCCCGGTTTGCAGGCTGGCTGTTCTTGCGGATATAATAGGTCAATCCGTTGTCCAACTTTCCGATACGGACATTTTTGTCGACCGGGATAGGCGGCATTTGCTGTGCAAATACCTGCTGAAAATTGCAGCAAAGAATTAACGCTACAATCCATAAACCACGTAATAGATGTTTCATATTATTATGAATTTAAATTGTTCTTGAACTATCTGTCGGACAGCCCTTGGATAAATCACAACTTCTGTTGTTTTTTTCGGATTCCATTCCGGATAAATGGAATTTATCTGACTGCTTCCCGGATGCGGACCAATTTGGTCAGCAGGTCTTCCAGCAGGTCGAGTTTCAGCATGTTGGCGCCGTCACTCTTGGCTACGGCGGGATTTTCGTGGGTTTCGATGAACAGTCCGTCTACACCTACGGCAACACCGGCTTTGGCTACGGTCTCGATAAGTTGCGGCATACCTCCCGTGACGCCACTGGTCTGGTTGGGCTGTTGCAAGGAGTGGGTTACATCCAGGATGACGGGGAAACCGAAGGTCTGCATTTCGGGGATGCTGCGATAGTCGATGACTAAATCCTGATAACCGAAAGTAGTTCCGCGTTCCGTCAGCATGACGTTCCTATTGCCTGCTTCCACTACTTTATCAGCCGCAAAGCGCATGGCAAGCGGAGAGAGGAACTGCCCTTTCTTGATGTTGATGGTTTTTCCGGTTTTGGCGGCGGCTACAAGCAGGTCTGTCTGCCGGCAGAGGAAGGCGGGAATTTGCAGAATATCCACATATTCGGCAGCCATGGTGGCTTCTTCGGCTGCATGAATGTCGGTCACGGTAGGTACTCCGAAGGTGGTGTGCACTTTTTGCAGTATCTTCAGCGCCTTTTCGTCGCCGATGCCCATAAAGGAATCCAGGCGGGAGCGGTTGGCTTTGCGGTACGACCCTTTGAATACATAGGGGATTTGCAGTTTTTCGGTGATAGTCACGATACGTTCGGCAATGCGCATTGCCATTTCTTCTCCTTCGATGACACATGGACCTGCCAGTAGGAAGAAGTTTCCGGCAGGATTATTCTTTAATTCAATCATAGGTTGTTACTGATTAAGTATTTTCAATTGGGTATAATCAATGTTATTGCTTCATGCAGTACGCTGATGTCCAGTGGAAAATGACGGTCAAGAATACGTCCGTCCAAATCGACAGAGGCATTTTGCGCACGCAGCACTTTTACTTTTTGCGTACGGTAGGGCATCACTACCTTATGGTTCAGAATCCGCCCTTGGATAAGCATCCACAATCCCGACCATAGTTGCAGCAATTCGGGACGGTAAATGACGGAAACATCCAGCCAGCCATTATAGGGCACTGCACTAGGCGCTTGTCCGTATCCCCACGCACTGCCTATGCAGACAGTCATGATGCGTCCGCGTATATGCTCGCCGTTTATCTTGAGATGCATGCGGTACAGCTTCCGTTCGAAGATAATGGATAGCAGTGCCATGAAGTAAGAGAGGAACTTCACTCCCCAGAAACGCTTGCACTGGTCGGTGATTTTCACGATACGGGCTCCCAGGCCTATGTTGATGGCATTGAGAAAGTAGCGTGTCAGATGCTTTTCACCGTCGTAATAATAGCAGGTACCCACGTCTATTTTCCGGCGGCGGTTGTTGATAATGCAATCCACCGCTTTCTTGTAATCCGAACTCATTTCCCAATAGTCGGCAAAGTCATTTCCTATACCATTGGGGATGATGCCGATGGCTATATTCTCCTTGTCCGGTGCATTGGAAAGCATGATGCCGTTAATGACGTCATTCAGTGCGCCGTCACCGCCTACTACAACAATGGTGCGGTAGCCGTTGTTGGCGAGGATGCCTGCCAGACGCTCTACCGAACCGAACCCTTCGGACTGCACATAGTCGTAAGGCACACCTTTGCTGTCCATGTATTCTTTGATTTCTTTCCACCGTTTCTGCACTTTCCGTGTTCCGGCTTTGGGGTTGTATATCACTCCCAACTTTTCGGGTTCTGCACTCATGATTCTATTTACAATTTGACTATTTACTATTTACGATTTAAATCACCCGGTCACTTTATCATTTCATCATCCTTCCAACTTCTTCTTTACAAAAGCTATCTTTTCTTCCATCGGCCACCGGGCATTCATCCAATGGATGGTAAATCCACGCCGTTCCATACGGCGGAACCAGGTCATCTGGCGTTTGGCAAACTGGTGGATGGCTGTTTCCAGTTGCGTGAACATCTCTTCATAGGTCAACTTGCCGATGACATAAAGTGTCAGATACTTGTATTCCAGTCCGTAATAGATGAGGTCATCCGGTTGGATGCCTTGCTCTATCAGACGGCGCACTTCGTCTATCATTCCTTCTTCCAGGCGCTGGTGCAGGCGGCGGGTGATTTTCTCCCGACGCAATTCCCGGTCGATGTCCACACCTATGATGAGGCTGTTCATCTGGGGGAAGGAACGTTCGTCTACTGGGGTATGGGCATAGTACTCTTCGATTTCGATGGCTCGTATGGCACGTTTGGCTGTGTCCACGTCCGTAGTATTGTGCAGGCTTTTGTAACCTTTCAGTATGTCGGTCAGTTCTTCCAGCGATTTGTCCGCCAGACGGGTGCGCAACTCAGGATTCTCGGGTACGGGCAGCAGACGGTAGCCTTTCAGCACTGATTCGAGATACATTCCGGTTCCTCCACATACAACGGGCAGGCAACCTTTTTGTTTAATAGTCTCGTAAGCATTCAAGAAATCACGCTGATACTCGAAAACATTGTACTTATAGCCCGGGTCGGCTATGTCGATGAGGTGATAGGGAATCTGTTTCCCGTCGACGGTATAGTCGGCAAGGTCTTTGCCGGTGCCCAGGTCCATCCCCCGGTAGATTTGCCGTGAATCGGCACTGATGATTTCCGTATGGAGTTCGGCGGCCAAGGCGGCTGCAAATGGAGTCTTTCCTGAGGCGGTAGGCCCTAATATGGCGATTAAATCATAGTCTGGCATATATAAGTTCTTGTTAATCTCATTACAAAGATAGTGCAAACCGAATGCAGAATAAAATGAACTCGTTCATTTTTTATGCTGAGGTGCAGCTTATCTTCGTGTTAGTGCAAAGATAATGCAAACTGGGAGTATAATGGAAAGAACTTGCTTATTTTTTTACGTGATGCTATACCTCCTTTTCTATTTTGAAGCAGAAAAAGTGAAAAAGGACGTGAAAACGAGCATTTATCTTATTAAAATGTGTTATGAAACATGCTTTTTTTCTTGGAAAGTTTGTCAATGTCCCAAAAGTCCGTACCTTTGCAATGTGTTTTTCATAGTATTAGATTTAAGGTTAACAAAGGTTGGAGTACAGCGGTACTCCTTTTTTTATGCCCTAAACTGAACTTTGGCACATTTTTTCTGTACTTTTGCACTATATCTTGAATGAACAAACATATTCACCTTTTATGAAGCTCTGTATATAGCTACGCTCAACGAATAGCCCTGCTTGATAAAGCTATTCAGCTATCTGGCAAGCGATGACCCGTTTGCCACAGAGATTGTGTATCCTTTTATTCATGAATTTGCAGGATGGCATGCTGTACTTGTACAGTGTGTTGTTTTGTGCTATTTTATTGTTGAGCAATGCATTATACATATAAACAGATATGGCTTATCAACTTTCCGGTAATGATGAGCATTTTGATGGAGCAGCTGATAAATATAACCGATGCTGTTTTCTTAGGTCACGTTGGCGAGGTGGAATTGGGAGCATCTGCCATTGCGGGGATTTATTATTTGGCGGTCTACATGCTTGGGTTTGGGTTTAGTATCGGATTGCAGGTGATGATTGCCCGAAGGAATGGAGAATGTGACTATGGTAAGGCTGGGAAGATATTTTTTCAAGGTTTCTTCTTTTTATCGGGATTGGCCATTTTGCTTTGTCTGCTGATGCAGGCAAGTTCTCCTTTCATATTGGGAAGGTTGATTTCCTCGCCGGAGATTTATCGGGCTGTAATTCAATATTTGGACTGGCGCAGTTTCGGTTTGCTGTTTTCGTTTCCGTTTTTGGTTATCCGTTCTTTTCTTGTGGGAATAACATGCACTCGGGCATTATCGTGGGCTGCTGCCGTTGCAATAGTGATTAATATTCCTTTGAATTATATTCTGATAATTGTTGGAGGACTGGGAATATCGGGAGCTGCCATTGCTTCTTCTCTGGCAGAGATGGGTTCTTTGGTGATGCTTCTTTTCTATGTATGGCTGAAAATAGATAAAGGGAAATATGGATTGAAACCGGTATATGACGGAAAGCTGTTGGTGGATGTGCTGAGCTTGTCGGTATGGAGCATGCTTCATGCCTTTATCAGCGTGGCTCCGTGGTTCTTGTTTTTTGTGGCGGTGGAACATTTGGGTAAAACGGAATTAGCCATTTCCAATATTACGCGAAGTGTATCTGCTGTCTTTTTTGTAATAGTCAATTCTTTTGCGGTCACTACGGGTTCGCTGGTCAGTAATGCGATTGGGGCTGGAGAAAGGAGGGCTGTTTTCATTATCTGCCGTAAGATACTGAGGTTGGGCTATTCTGCTGGATTTCCACTGATAGGGGTAGCTGTATGCTGTAATCGCTTGATAATAGGAATCTATACAGATAACGAACTGTTGACGGAGCAGGCTTTCATCCCTTTTGTTGTGACGTTGCTGAATTATACCTTTGCCTTGCCAGGCTATGTATATCTCAACGCAGTTGGAGGGACCGGTAAAACCCGGATTACTTTTCTTTTCCAAGTGACTACCACTGTCGTGTATTTGGGGTATCTTTATTGGTTAAGCGCTTGCACTCATGCATCCTTGGCTATTTACTTAACGGCAGAATACCTTTTTGTGATTTTGCTGGCACTGCAATCGGTTTTCTATTTAAGAAGTAAACAATAAACCGTTGGCGGAATTGACTTGGCATATCTTTCATGTTACCGATGTGATGATTGTTTTAACTTGTTGTCAATCAGAGAGTAATTTTGCCAACCTATTGCCGTGCTTTTGGCAAACTTTTGCCAAGCCGATGGCAAAGTTTTGCCAATGCGGTGGCAAAGTCTTGCCAAGAAGGAGGCAAAACCTTGCCAACTTGTCGGCAAGAAAAGATACACTATTGATGAGATACGCCGTTGCTTGCCGCATCTTGTACAAGGCTGTTGGGATAGATTTCCTTAATAATCCATCATCAGTGAGTTGTCGGTCTTGCCTCGTGAAATGTCAAGGTTAGGCGGTGCATAGCTCTGGTTACAGCTACATAAAGCATACTCTTGTCAATCTCCGAACGGTAATTTCTCTCATCCGTCTGTGGAATAATGACTTCGTCAAACTCAAGCCCTTTTGCCATGTGGGCAGAGGTGATGACGATGCCTTGCACAAATGCGGAGCTTTGACTTGATAGGAAGCTGATATCATTGGCATATGATTTCAGCACGTCTGCCATCTCCCTGGCTTGCTGCTCCGTCTTGCATATGATGCCAAGAGACTTATATCCGGATTTCCGGTAAGTGGAGATTAGTCCCATAATGCCGGACAGTTCTTCTACGGCACTGCCGAACTGCAGGATTTGTGGCTTTTCTCCATGCCGGGCAACCGGTTCCAGCTCTGCGTTAGGATGAATCTTTTGCGCAAAATCCGTAATCTCGAAGGTGGAACGATAACTCTTACACAATTTCATGATTTCACTTGCAGTAAGTGACTTTTGGATAGTTTCTGCTGTGGATGAGCCATAAGGATTCACGGACTGTCCTGCATCGCCCAACACGGTTTTCCGGCATGGAAAGAGTTTCTGTATTACCTTGTACTGTATGGGCGAATAGTCCTGCATCTCATCTATCAACAGATGTTTGACTCTGAATGGCTGGTTCCCGCTTCCCTCCAATGCCAAGTGTAGGTATGCCAGCGGTGCCAAGTCTGAGTATTCGAGTGTATGTCCCTTTCGCATTTTGAACATTCCGGGATTATTTGTCCATTTAAAGAAATCTTTGTAGACTTGAATGTCGTTATTGCCTGCAAACATTAGTCTGATTTCTTTTTTCAAAAGGTTTCTGCCGGCGGTGGTTACCGTAAAGGCGTATTGTATTTTCAACATATCCAGCATATAATCAGCCATAGCATCAAATCGTCGGCGTATGGGATAACGGTTGAAACGTAGGTACTGTTCTTCAATAAACGGGGCAGGTATGGTGATGTATTTGGTCAGCTTCACGTCTGCTGCCTTGAAGTAGGTGTTCTCTATGTGGAGGATAAACTTGTCAAGCTCTGAAATGAAGCCGAAAGAGGCTTTATAGGCTATTCTGTCGATGAGGCTTGAGGATGGCTTCTCTAACAGTTCATTCACTAACCCGAAGTATGTTTGGTACTTGTATTTGTGTTCCAACACTCCGGAGAGTATTTGTTCCATACTGGTTTCGGGCACGGTTTCTTCTCCAAGTTCGGGGAGGACGTTGGAGATGTAATCGGAAAACACTTTGTTGGGGGAGACAATCAGAATATCTTTTGACGAGATGCTGTCTCTGAAGGTATAGAGCAGGTAGGCTATGCGGTGCAGGGCGATGGATGTTTTTCCAGAGCCGGCCACTCCTTGAATAATAAGCGTGCGGATATCTTCGTTACGGATAATCCGGTTCTGTTCCCGTTGGATGGTGGCAACGATATTTTTCATCTTGTCATCTGCATTGGAACTTAACTCCTTTTGCAGAATGTCGTCATGGACGGTCAGGGCACTTTCAATCATAAATTCCATTTTGCCGCCCCGAATTCTGTATTGGCGTTTTAGGGAAATTTCTCCTTTAATCTCTCCCGATGGAGACCGATAGCCTGCTTCTCCTAATTCATGGTCATAGAACATGCTCGAAACGGGTGCTCGCCAGTCATGGATAAGGGTAGCTCGACTTTCCGGGTCATAGAAGGTATGGATGCCTATATAGATAGGCATCACTTTGCTGTTTTCTTTCTTTTCCAAAAAATCAATTCGTCCGAAGTAAGGAATGGCAAGTATCTTGGTGAGCCGCTTACGCTTGTTGATTACACTTTCCCCCAAGGCAAAATGGTTTAGGATGCTTTCGCGCATGGAGCGTATCTCATGCGGGTCGATGTCTTTGTTGGACCAGATATAGTCTTTGTATTCTGCCAAGGTGTCGACGTGGTCTTTCACTGATGCGTCGGTATTACCGATAACCTTTTTCAGAAAACTGATTATTTGCTTTAAATATTCTTTCTCTTGTTTCTCTGTTTGATTGAATGCCATAATTAGTTGTTGCTAAAAGATAAGACAGTGTGCAAAATTAGTGTATTGTATCGGGAAGGGAAATGGCTATTTATAGCTATATACTGGGAAGTTTTATATCTTTGCACATTCAAAAAAGTGGAGGTAAATGGACATTCATGAGCTTGCAAGGCAGAATCAGCAATCTGCATGGAAAGTATTGGAAGATACCCGTATTATTGAAGCATGGGAGCGCATTGGAGCAACCGTTCATTTGGTGGGCTCACTCCGTACCGGGCTGTTGGCGAAAAGTAGGGATATAGATATCCATATTTATACCGATAGGTTGGATGTAGGAGAGAGCTTTTCGGTCATCCGGGAACTTGCGGAACGGTTGCCTTTGCAGGAAATACAATATAGGAACCTTATCCATACGGAGGAAGAGTGCATGGAGTGGCATGCTTTATATAAGGATAGAGAACAGAATACTTGGAAGTTTGATATGATTCACATCCGGAAAGGTTCCAGGTATGATGGTGTTGTAGAAAAGGTGACTGCCGCTATTGCGGAGCGCCTTACTCCTGAAATTAGGAAAACGATATTGCAAATCAAATTCGATGTGCCGGATGGTGTAACGATTCCAGGTATAGAGATTTATCATGCTGTCTTTACGGGAGGTGTCCGCACTTATAAGGAGCTTGAAGAGTGGCGCAAAACAAATCAGTTGGCGGACAGTCTCGGTTGGCTTCCGTAATCTTAGAGGTAGATACCAAGATTTTCTACTATATGGATGGCTTCCATTATATTGTTGGCATCTAACTTGCTTAGGATGTTTTTCCGGTGATTGTTCACAGTATAGATGCTCACTCCCAGCTGGTAAGCGATTTCCTTGCTTAGAAAACCTTGTCGGATGAGTCGTAATATTTCTTTCTCCCGGTTGGATAATTGTTTGTCGGGAGAAACAGTGCATGTTGGAAGCATCTCTCCCGTTTTTCTGTTCACCACCGTCCGTTTGATTCTTTCGATAGGGGTCTGGTCGGGAAGTATGTCCATTACTCCCATGATTATCCAGGCTTTACCATTCCGGTCTGTTTCTATGACTTGTTGCCGGCTACTTACATTGATATACTGTTGCCGTGCATTCAACATACGGAATTGAAATATTTGCCGGTAGTCATTTCTTTCTTCCGGTGGGAGTGAGTAGATGAACTGTCCATGCTCGATTTGGCATTCCGTGAGTTGCATTCTGTCATCAGGGTGTATTCTCTCTTCCAGTAAATCGCCTTGTTGCCTGATTGTCTTTATCCAAGTGGGATTGTATCCGAAAAGATGGGCAAAACTGTCGGATGCAAAATCGTATCTCTCTTTAAATACGTCAACTGTAAAAATACAGCTCTGACTCATTTGTGAGAACGCTTGCACGGATATTCTTTTCTTGTTCCATAAATCATAGTCCACATCGGGACCGCTAATCTGCTGTCTTGCCCATAATTCTTTGGGAGTTGTCTTGTTGGTAGTCATGGAACAAAGATAACTGATAATTTTCTTTTGAGTTTTATCTTTTACGGGATAATATTATTTCTAAGAATATGTTGTAGGGTTGGATTAAGTGGCTACCTTTGTAGGCCGTGTCATTGGGGACGCCGTGAATGAAAAGCAAACGAGTAATAAATTCAATATGTGATAAGATGAAAGATATACCGGCAGACAGCTTAATAAAGAATTATTTTCCTGTAGATTATATAGATTCTTTTTCTAAAGTGATGGTCACTGGGCAGGCTTTGACACCGGAAGATTTTCGCAATCTTGCCTTCAGCCGATTTCCTAAGTGGATTGGTTGGCTCATGAATTTCAGGAATGCGATTGTAAAGCCATTAGGACTGGATACAGCAACCAGATTTACAGATATGGTCTTGGATAAAAATCTGCATGAAGAAATTCTCGGAATGCCGGATAAGCATCTTGATTTCCATGTGTCCATGTGGTGCGGGGAATATCACGAAGGAAAACAAGAACTTCGGATTACTACTGTTGTGAAGTACAATAATTGGCTGGGAAGGGCATATTTCTTTATTATCAGACCTTTTCATGGGATAATAGTAAAGTCTATCTTAAAGCATGTTGCTGGGGATAGGGGGGAGTGGGTGTAAATAAATACTCCCATTGAAATATTATCATTTCAATGGGAGTATTTATTTGAGTGGTGCCACCAGGAATCGAACCGGGGACACAAGGATTTTCAGTCCTTTGCTCTACCAACTGAGCTATGGCACCATGTTTATCTCTTTTGCGGTTGCAAAGGTAGTGAAACTTTTGGACTATGCAATAGCTTTCATAATAAAAAACGCTGATAATTGGCTATATGGCTAATTATCAGCGTTTATGATTTGAGAAAAAATACTGAAAAAGTTTTATAGTTATGCTTTTTCCGCTTCTTCTTCCTTCAAAGGATTCCATCCTTGTGCTTTGAGTTCAAACTCTTGACCGTCACGGGTAATTAGGGCGCAGCCTAATTCCGGTTTGGTGATATGGCCAATCAGCTTGACGCCTTCCATTTCGGCAACCTTTTCATGGTCGGCAATGGGGACGGTGAACAATAACTCATAATCCTCGCCTCCGTTCAGTGCACAAGTGCTCAGGTTCATATTGAATTCTTCTGCCATTACAGCCGTCTGATAGTCGATAGGAATATGTTCTTCGTAAACTCGGCAACCCACTTTGCTTTGGGTACAGATATGCAGTAATTCCGAAGAAAGTCCGTCCGATATATCCATCATGGAGGTGGGTTGTATACCTTCTTCTGCCAGTTTCTGAATGATGTCACGGCGTGCTTCGGGCTTCAGTTGACGTTCCAGAAGATACTCCTTCCCCGAGAAGTCCGGTTGCAAGTCTTTGTCACCTCCTTTGAGCACCGCCTTTTCGCGTTCCAAAAGCTGTAGTCCCATGTAGGCGGCACCCAAGTCGCCGCTGACGCAAATCAGGTCGGTTTCGCGGGCACCATTGCGGTAGACCACTTTTCCTTTCTCACCCTCGCCTATGCAGGTGATGCTGATGGTAAGCCCAGTATAGGAAGCGGAGGTGTCTCCTCCCACGATGTCAACATCATATTCTTCGCAAGCCAAACGGATGCCGGCATAGAGTTCCTCCATGTCTTCTATACTGAAACGCTTGGATATGCCCAAGGAAACGGTAATCTGCTTCGGTGTGCCGTTCATGGCATAGATATCAGAGAAATTGACTACGGCCGATTTATACCCCAAATGCTTGAGCGGTACATACACAAGGTCGAAATGGACGCCTTCCATCAGCAAGTCGGTAGTAACGAGCACTTCCTTTTCGGCCGGGTAGGAGAGGACGGCGGCATCATCTCCGACACCATATCGGCTCGACTCGTTCTTTAGTTCAATGCCTTCGGTGAGGTGTCGGATGAGGCCGAATTCACCGAGGGTAGCTATTTCTGTTCTCATGCTTTCTTATGCTCTATTAATCAATTCACGCATAATCTCTGTCATTCTCGGTTGCGCCTCGTCCGCAGCTTTCTGCACTTCTTCGTGAGAGACTTCTACGATTTTACCTTCTACCCCCAAGTCTGTAATGACAGATACGCCGAACACTTTGATTCCGCAATGATTTGCCACGATGACTTCCGGCACGGTGGACATGCCCACTGCATCGGCACCCAGAATATGGAACATCTTGTATTCCGCAGGTGTTTCGAATGTGGGACCTTGCGTACCGATATAGACACCGTGCTGAACCTTGATGCCCTTTTCTGCCGCAATGGCGTCGGCCTTACGAATCAGCTCTTTGTCATAAGCTTCGCTCATATCCGGGAAGCGAGGACCGTAAGGTATGTTTTTGCCACGCAATGGATGTTCGGGGAAGTAGTTTATATGGTCGGTGATAATCATCAGGTCACCGATCGCAAAATCCGGATTTGTGCCGCCACTGGCATTGGAAACGAATAAGGTCTTGATACCCAGTTCGCGCATTACACGTACCGGGAAGGTTACTTCCTTCATGGAATAGCCCTCGTAAAAATGGAAACGTCCCTGCATCGCCATGATGTCTTTATGGCCCAGTTTGCCGAAGATAAGTTTTCCGCTGTGTCCCTCTACGGTAGAGACGGGGAAATTGGGGATTTCTTCGTACCTTATCTCATACTTTTCAGTGATTTCACCGGCAAGACTGCCGAGTCCGGTACCGAGGATGATTGCTGTCTCAGGCTGGGTGTGCATCTTTCCCTTCAGAAAGGCTGCTGTTTCTTGAATGCGCTCTAACATAGCCAATAATGTTTTGGTTAAATATATATTGTTGATTTTGTAAGATTTCTATTTCTATCGGCAGCACGTAGATGTACGGCTTTAGTGTTTCGTCCAGTGCGGGATGGAGTTTCAACCTTGCCGCATCTTTCTCCGTGGTGATTATCAGTCTTTTCCACTCTTCCAGGTGCTGGAATTGTTCCTTTATTTGCAATAAATCCTTGGGAGTAAAGTCATGATGGTCATCAAATGCCAGCAATTTGACGTGTGGCGTGTAAGATTCCACTTCTTTCTGTAAGGGGGCGGGGGAGGCGATGCCTGTCACCAGCAGTACTTGCTCGTCTCCGGTGAGGGAGGAGAGCACTTTCCGGCTGTTCGTTTTCTCGGGAAATAGCGGTGTCAACATTCCATAGCGGAATCTGGAGAAATACAGTTGTTGGTATGGATAGAGGTGGAGCCGTTTAGCTATGATGTTGAAGTCTATCGGCTTGATATCATCCGGACATTTGGTAACGATGACCATCTGTGCCCGGTTTTTACCGCTTGAAGGTTCGCGGAGTCTTCCGGCAGGGAGCAAGGCATCATCGCACAGTAACCGGTGAAAATCAGTTAGTAGAATGTTCAGCCCAGCTTTTACATGGCGATGTTGGAAGGCATCGTCCAGGATGATGGCTTCTACAGTGGGATTTTCCAGTTTCAGCAGTTGCTCAATGCCGTGGCAACGGTTTTCGTCTACCGCTACCCGTGCATTGGGGAATTTATTTTTAATTTGATACGGCTCGTCACCTATTTGGCGTACATTGCTCTTGTCATCGGCCAATACATAGCCTCGGCTTTTACGCTTGTAACCCCGACTGAGGGTGGCTACATTTACTCCGTTTTTTTGTAATAGCTTTATCAGATATTCGGTATGTGGCGTCTTGCCAGTTCCGCCCACAGCAAGATTGCCCACGCATATTACTGGAACGTCAAAACTCTTTGACCGGAGCCAGCCCCAGTCAAAGAGTTTATTTCGCAAGCATACCCCTATCCCATAAAGCCATGATAGGGGATATAGCCAATGATATATCTTGATAAAGTTTTCCTCCATTTATTGAATATTCAGTTCAAAGGGGACACGTGCTTGTATACGGTCACATTTGTCAAAATTCTCCAGGACGCTGAACTGCTGGTATATCTCGCCCATTGTGCCTTTCAGCATACGTGCTTTGATGTAGTTACCCGGATTGGTGTTCATCAGACTTTCAAAGAAACTTTCCTTTTTCGGATAGCTCATCACGGTATAGGCATCTACTCCGGCCTTTGCAATGGCAATGTCCAAAGCTTTGTCCAAACCACCCAATTCGTCGACTAGTCCTAGTTCCTTGGCCTTGCTTCCGGTCCATACACGGCCTTGGGCAATTTTATCCAGGTCTTCCTTGCTGATGCCTCGGCCATCGGAGCAGCGGGTGAGGAAGAGGTCATATCCGTTGTTCACATACATTTGCATCAGCCCTTTTTCCCCGTCATTCATCGGGCGTGTCAGCATGCCGAAGTCTGCGTATTTATTGGTTTTCACTACATCAAAATTTACCCCGATTTTATCAGTCAGCCCCTTTGCGTTGGGGAACATGCCGAAGATGCCGATAGAACCCGTCAGTGTGGTAGGCTCGGCCACGATGGTGTCTGCATTACAAGAAATGTAGTAACCTCCTGAAGCTGCATAGTCACCCATGGAAACAATGACTGGTTTCTCTTTCTTCAATTCGCTGACGGCATACCATATCTGTTCTGAACCATAGGCGCTCCCGCCCGGTGAGTTTACGCGTAATACTACAGCTTTTACATCTTCGTCATCTTTCAGCTTGCGCAGGTCTTTAATCACCTTTTTAGAGTCGATGCCTTCTTCGCTGGAGGCAGAAGATGAACCACCGTCAATTTCTCCATAGGCATAGTATACGGCAATCACATTTCCACTTTTGTCTTTGGGAACATTCTTCTTTACGTTAATCATGTCCTGCAAACCAAGTACGGGCATGCGGTCGTCTTTGTCGATGCCTACCATCGCTTTCAGGTAGTTGCGCACATCATTCTTATATATTAATGT
The DNA here is from genome assembly GCF_003603495.1 of Bacteroides sp. AM41-16. Taxonomy (NCBI): domain Bacteria; kingdom Pseudomonadati; phylum Bacteroidota; class Bacteroidia; order Bacteroidales; family Bacteroidaceae; genus Bacteroides; species Bacteroides sp. AM41-16. The sequence goes on from NZ_QTNE01000023.1 coordinate 95,867, forward strand.
ATCGACCAGTCCGCATTGCACACTTTCTTCTGCGGGATAGAACATCAACATGCGGTCGGCAATGGCGTTCAGTGAGTCTACAGATATTTTGCGTGATTCTGCAACATCATTGGTCACTTGTCCCCAGATGGAGGTCAGGTAAGCGTCGATTTGTTCACGGTTGGCAGGGCTCATTTCGGTAGAGATGAAAGGCTCTACAGCCGATTTGTAGGTACCTACTTTGAATATCTGCATTTCTACTCCGATTTTGGCCAGCAAATCCTTGAAGAACATGGGGGTAGCGGCCAAGCCCCTCCACTCGACCATACCTTGCGGGTTCAGCAACACCTTGTCGGCTACACTTGACAGATAATAAAGACCTTGGGAATAGCTGTCACCATAAGCCACGATGAATTTTCCCGATTCCTTGAAATCCTTCAATGCATTGCGTATTTCTTCGCGTGAAGCAAATCCTGCACCCAGCGAAGTCGCTTCTATATAGATACCTTTAATGTCGTCATTCTCTTTTGCTTTTTTGATAGAAGAGAGGATATCATCCAGGCCATAAGTCTTATAATTGTCTCCCATAAGGGCATCGAACGGATTGTCTTGGCTGCGTTCAGCCAGTGCACCATTCAAATCCAGCATCATAATGGAGTTTTTGCGTACTTGCGTTTCTGACTCCGAAGATGATACCATGCTGAAAACCACCAGAATACTGCTGAAAACTAAAACAACGACTGATACGATGATGCCGGTAATGGTGGCAAACGTAAATTTCAGAAAATCTTTCATTGCACTTTATTGTTTTTAGTATGCTAACTTTTAAAAGCTAACAAAGATAAATAATTAGGTTGATATTTACCCTATCTGTCGCTGAGTTTTTCGGTTTGTCACAGTATTATGGGAGATTTCATTCTCTTTTCTTTTATCTTTGAAGTATTTCATTTCGTTCTTTATGGATAGTTAGTTTCTAAAATGCCAGATATAATTGCTATCTCTTTACTTTCTGAGTCTGTTTCTCTAAAAACTAATCTTTCCACATCAATGTTCTTTTCTTACCACAGCTGTGGAAAGAAAGAAACGCGGGTG
>NZ_QTNE01000024.1:0-83907 GCF_003603495.1 Bacteroides sp. AM41-16
CGGTTCTTAGAGGGGAAAGCTCCCGTAAGGGGGCTGACCTACTCGACAGCAGTGGCGACCCCGACACAAGTAAAACTGCTGCAAGCTGGTTCGGTGCGTGCATCTTCCTGATTGTAGCCGCCACTATCCTGCGCTCGTTCTTCCTCTAAAAGAACGGACTATGGCAGACTATCCGATTAACAGGGGGATAGGCAAGCCAGTTGAATTTAAAGGGTTGAAAAGTCAATATCTTTTCATTTTTGCGGGCGGGCTGTTAGCCCTGTTCGTGCTTTTCATCATCATGTACATGGTGGGTATCAACCAGTGGGTGTGTATCATCTTCGGCGTTACTTCGGCAACGCTGCTTGTATGGCTCACATTCCGGTTAAACGAAAAGTACGGGACACACGGGTTAATGAAATTGTCCGCACGCAAAAGCCACCCTTTCCATATCATCAACCGAAAAGCCATATCCCGATTATTTACTAAAAATCAGAAACAAGCATCGAAATGAGAAATATATTAAAAGCTACCACGCTGGAAAACAAGTTTCCACTGTTCACGGTGGAGAACGGGTGCATCGTTTCCAAAGATGCCGATATAACAGTGGCGTTCAGGGTGGAACTGCCCGAACTGTTCACCGTTACGGCAGCCGAATACGAAGCGATACATTCCGCTTGGAACAAGGCGGTAAAGGTGCTGCCCGATTACAGCATTGTACATAAACAGGACTGGTTCATCAAAGAAAACTATGCGCCTGACATCCAAAAGGATGATTTAAGTTTCCTTTCCCGTTCCTTTGAACGGCATTTCAATGAACGACCGTTCTTAAACCATACCTGCTACCTGTTCCTGACGAAAACGACAAAGGAACGCAGCCGGATGCAGAGTAATTTCTCCACCCTTTGCCGGGGCTTCCTTGTCCCCAAAGAGATAAAGGACAAGGAAACCGTTACAAAGTTCCTCGAAGCGGTGGGGCAGTTTGAAAGCATTATGAACGATAGCGGTTTCATTACCCTTACCCGCCTGACTTCGGACGAGATAACCGGAACAAAGGAAACGGCGGGTATCGTGGAGAAATACTTTTCACTCTCACAGACCGATACCACCACACTGAAAGATATTTCGCTGGGTGCTGACGAAATGAAGATTGGCGATGATATTCTTTGTTTGCATACCCTTTCGGATGCGGAAGATATGCCGGGAAAAGTAGGGACTGACACCCGCTATGAAAAGCTATCCACCGACCGGAGCGATTGCAGGTTATCTTTTGCTTCTCCGGTGGGCGTGCTGCTCTCCTGTAACCATATATATAACCAGTACATCTTCATTGACGACCATACGGAGAACCTGAAACAGTTTGAAAAGATGGCTCGCAATATGCACTCCCTTTCCAAATACAGTCGTGCCAATCAGATTAACAAGTCTTGGATAGAGGAATATTTGAACGAAGCACATTCACTGGGGCTTATCTCCGTGCGATGCCATTGCAATATCATGGCGTGGAGTGACGACCGGGACGAATTGAAGCACATTAAAAATGATGTGGGGGCACAGCTCGCACTTATGGAATGCAAACCACGTCACAACACCACCGACACGCCGACCCTGTTTTGGGCGGGCATACCCGGTAATCAGGCGGATTTCCCGGCGGAAGAAAGTTTCTACACTTTTATCGAACAGGCTCTTTGCCTGTTCACCGAAGAAACGAACTACAAAAGTTCGCTTTCTCCCTTTGGTATCAAGATGGTGGATAGGGTCACGGGAAAGCCGTTGCACATTGATATTTCAGACCTACCCATGAAGAGGGGCATTATTACCAATCGCAACAAGTTTATACTTGGGCCGAGTGGTAGCGGCAAGTCATTTTTTACCAACCACATGGTGCGCCAGTATTACGAACAAAATGCGCACGTGCTATTAGTCGATACCGGAAACAGTTATTTGGGGCTGTGTGAAATGATTAACCGGAAAACGCACGGGGAAGATGGGATTTACTTTACCTATACCACCGAAAACCCGATAGCGTTTAATCCTTTCTATGTGGAAGATGGGATATTTGACATCGAGAAAAAGGAAAGTATCAAAACGCTTATCCTGACCCTGTGGAAAAGGGATGATGAAGCACCCACACGGGCGGAAGAAGTGGCTTTGTCAAACGCTGTAAGTTCCTATATCGAACTGATTACTAAGGACAGTTCGGTTACTCCCTGCTTCAATACGTTCTACGAGTATGTGAAAACCGATTACCGGGCGCACCTGCAAGAAAAGAACGTCCGGAAAAAGGATTTCGATATAGACAATTTCCTGAATGTATTAGAACCTTACTACAAAGGGGGCGAATATGACTACCTGCTGAACTCTGACAAAGAGCTTGATTTGCTGCATAAACGATTCATTGTCTTTGAGTTGGATAATATCAAAGACCACAAAATTTTATTTCCGATTACAACCATTATCATTATGGAAGTATTTATAAACAAAATGCGTAAATTAAAGGGTATCAGGAAATTAATATTAATTGAGGAAGCGTGGAAAGCGATTGCATCGGCGAACATGGCGGATTACATAAAATATTTATACAAAACCGTTAGAAAGTATTTCGGCGAAGCGATTGTAGTTACGCAAGAGGTTGAAGATATTATATCTTCTCCCATTGTAAAAGAGAGCATTATAAACAATTCGGATTGTAAGATACTGCTCGACCAACGGAAGTACCTTAATAAATTCGATGGCATACAGAACCTTTTGGGACTGACCGATAAGGAACGTTCACAGGTGCTTTCCATCAACCTTGCCAATCATCCGAACCGAAAATACAAAGAAGTCTGGATAGGCTTAGGCGGCACACAGTCAGCCGTATATGCTACCGAAGTGAGTTTGGAAGAATATTACACGTTCACAACGGAAGAAACGGAAAAGATGGAACTTTTCGTCTTGTCCGAAAAGTTAGGTGGCAACCTCGAACTTGCCATCAAACGGCTTGCCGAAAGCAAGCGCAATCCTGAAAAATAATCAATTAACAATTTAAAAATCATTCAGTATGAAACATTTAAAATTCTTGTTTCCGGTGCTGTTATGCACCTTGTTACTGGGGCTTTCTTCCTGTAAGGAAACGAACGCCGACCGTCTTAGGGCGATGCGTGGGGACTGGGAAAGCGTGAAAAACCGTCCGGCGTTTACTCTCTTTGAGGAAAACGGGCATTACAGGGTAACGACCCGCAAAATGACCTACCGGGGGACTATCCAAACGGAAACCTATCAGATTTCAGAACAGGACGGAAACCTGTTCATCGAAACCGGGCTTTCCGTCCTGCTGACCTACGACAAGGAAAACGACCGGATTCTGCTTTCTCCCGGCGGAGAATATAAACGGAGTAAACAACCAATAAAGAAGTAAGCGTATGAAAACAAAGATTATAATGCTGCTCGTAGTATGCAGCCTGTTTGCCGGAAAGGTAAACGCACAGTGGGTGGTGAGTGACCCCGGCAACTTGGCGCAAGGGATTATCAATGCGTCAAAGAACATTATTCAGACTTCTTCGACCGCACAGAATATGATAAAGAATTTTCAGGAAACGGTAAAGATTTATCAACAGGGAAAAGATTATTATGATGCCTTAAAATCAGTGCATAACCTTGTCAAAGATGCACGGAAAGTACAGAAGTCTATTCTGCTTATCGGTGAGATTTCCGACATCTATGTGAACAGTTTTCAGAAGATGCTTTCGGATGAAAACTATACGCCGGACGAACTTTCAGCCATTGCCTACGGCTACACCCAACTGTTGCAGGAAAGTTCCGATGTACTGGAAGAAATGAAAAGCGTGGTGAACATCAACGGGCTTTCCATGTCGGATAAAGAACGGATGGACGTTATCGACCGGACGTATAACTCCATCAGGAACTACCGGGATTTGGTGAGTTACTATACCCGCAAGAATATTTCTGTTTCCTACCTGCGGGCGAAAAAGAAAAAGGACACCGACCGGGTAATGGCTTTGTATGGTTCGGCGGATGAACGTTACTGGTAACTTCTAAAAATAAGTAGTATGTTATTAGCAATCGAATTTGATAACCTGCATCAGATACTCCGTAGTTTATACACGGATATGATGCCGTTATGCGGGAACATGGCGGGGGTAGCCAAAGGAATAGCGGGACTGGGGGCTTTGTTTTATGTGGCTGCCAAAGTATGGCAGTCGCTCGCCAGTGCCGAACCGATAGACGTTTACCCTTTGCTCCGTCCCTTTGTGATTGGCTTCTGTATTATGTTCTTCCCCACTTTCGTACTGGGTACGATTAACAGTGTGATGTCGCCAGTAGTCAAGGGGTGTAACAATATGCTCGAAACGCAAACTTTCGATATGAACGCCTACCGGGAACAAAAGGACAAACTGGAATATGAAGCGATGGTGCGTAATCCGGAAACGGCTTACCTTGTTTCGGATGAAGCATTTGATAAACAGATTGACGAATTGGGATGGTCTGCCAAAGATATTGCCACAATGGGCGGTATGTACATGGATAGGGCAGCCCACAATATCAAGCAATCCGTCCGGGATTGGTTCAGGGAACTTTTGGAACTGCTCTTTCAATCGGCAGCCCTTGTGATAGACACCATCCGAACCTTTTTCTTGATTGTCCTTGCCATACTGGGTCCGATAGCCTTTGCCATCAGTGTATATGATGGCTTTCAGGCGACACTGACCCAATGGATAACAAGGTACATTTCCGTTTACCTGTGGCTACCCGTTTCAGACCTGTTCAGTTCCATACTTGCCCGAATACAGGTGCTTATGTTGCAGAAAGATATTCAGGAGCTATCAGACCCCAATTTTATACCGGACGGAAGTAACAGCGTGTACATAATTTTTATGATAATCGGTATCATCGGTTACTTCACCATTCCCACCGTATCGAACTGGATTATTCAGGCGGGCGGAATGGGCAACATGAGCCGGAATATAAACAGTGCAGCTAACAAGACAGGTAGCGGAGTTGGTGCGGTAGCCGGAGCAGCCACCGGGAACGCTGGCGGCAGGGTCGGCGGTAAATTAATCAAAAGTAATCAATAATTAAAAATCAAGATGGAATTTAAAAGTTTAAAGAATATTGAAACCAGTTTCAAACAGATACGGCTTTTCGGTATCGTGTTTGTCGTTATGTGTACCCTGATAACGGGTTATGCCGTTTGGAACTCCTACACGTTTGCCGAAGCGCAACGGCAAAAGATTTATGTGCTGGACGGTGGCAAATCGTTGATGCTTGCGCTTTCGCAAGACCTGACACAAAACCGTCCGGTCGAAGCAAGGGAACACGTGAAGCGTTTTCACGAACTCTTTTTCACGCTCTCACCGGATAAGAACGCTATCGAAAGCAATATCAAACGGTCGCTGTTCCTTGCCGACAAAAGCGCATTTAACTATTACCGTGACCTCTCGGAAAAGGGATATTACAACCGTATCATTTCGGGCAATATCAGCCAGACCATACAGATAGACAGCGTTTCTTGCAATTTCGATGTGTACCCGTATGCGGTGGCTACCTATGCCCGGCAAATGATTATCCGTGAAAGCAGCGTGACGGAAAGAAGCCTTGTCACCCGTTGCCGGTTATTGAACGCCGTAAGAAGTGATAATAACCCGCACGGCTTTATGATGGAAAGTTTCGAGATAACGGAAAACAAGGATTTGAACACCATAAAGCGGTAAGCCATGATACGGAAAATTCTCTCTCCGGTGAATCAGGTAATTACCCATGTGCAGGACTGGGCAGATGAAAAACTCCGCCGCCTGTGCGGGCGCATGACACCGGAAATAAGGCTGGCGGTAATCTTGCTTATGCTCCTGTTCTTCGGCGGGCTATCCATCTACTTTACGGTATCATCCATTTACCGGATAGGAAAAGAGGATGGCGAAACCATACGGATAGAACACATCAGGCAGTTGCAGCTACAAGGTAAAGACAGTACGAACATTTTTAATCAGTCAGACAATGGAAGAAAAAGAAGTGAAGAATGAAGTTCCCGCACCGGAAACGGACAGGAAGAAAGAACCTGAAAAACAGGTAAAGGAAAAAAAGGAACTGACCCCACAGCAGATACAGCAACGAAAAAAGATGCTGGTTTACCCGCTTATGGGACTGGTTTTCTTGGGGTCTATGTACCTGATTTTTGCACCGTCCGATAAGGACGAAGCAAAGGTGGAAAACGTGGGCGGATTTAACGCCGATATTCCGCAACCCAAAGGGGACGGGATAATCAGCGATAAAAAGACCGCCTACGAACAGGAACAAATGGAGAACAAACAGGCGGACAAGATGCGCTCCTTACAGGATTTTGCCTTTTCGCTGGGAGAGGAAAACGGGAACGGGGAAGATTTGACCCTGATAGATGATGCTCCGGCGGAAAAACCGAAAACCAATGTAATAGACTTCGGGGCGGGTGCGCCGAACAATAGCCGTTCCTCTATCCAATCTTCGGCGGCAGCTTACCGGGATATGAACCGTCAGTTAGGCAGTTTCTACGAAACGCCGAAAGAGGACAAGGAAAAAGAGGAACTGAAACGTCAGGTGGAAGAACTCACTGCCCGGCTCGATGCGAAAGAAAACGGTGCGGGCAGCATGGATGAACAGGTGGCTCTTATGGAAAAATCCTACGAACTGGCGGCAAAATACATGAACGGACAGAACGGGCAAAGCGTACCACCGCAACCGGGACAGATTGCACAGGTCGCACCGTCCGCACCTGTTCAGGGCAAAGGAAATGCCACACCTGTAAAATCGGTATCGGACAGGACGGTTTCAGGATTGCAGCAACCTATGAGCAACGCCGAATTTATCGCCGAATACAGCAAGCCACGCAATTACGGGTTTAATACGGCGGTCGGCAGTGATTATTCGATGGGAAAGAACACTATCCGGGCGTGTGTTCATAACGACCAAACACTTATGGACGGGCAGACCGTCAAGCTCCGGCTGTTAGAACCGTTACAGGCGGGGAATGTGATTGTCCCGAAAAACAGCCTTGTATCAGGAAGTGCCAAAGTTCAGGGGGAACGGCTCGAAATATTGGTGTCCTCGCTCGAATATTCAGGAAACATTATTCCGGTGGAACTTGCCGTTTACGACAGTGACGGACAAAAAGGGCTTTCCATACCCTCGTCACTGGAACAGGAAGCAGCCAAAGAAGCGATGGCGAATATCGGTGCGGGGCTGGGTACGAGCATTTCCTTTGCGCAAAGTGCCGGGCAACAGGTCGCAATGGATATTACAAGGGGCTTGATGCAAGGCGGTTCGCAATACCTTGCTAAGAAATTCAGAACGGTAAAAGTACACCTGAAAGCGAACTATCAGGTGATGCTTTACGCCAAACAACAGTAATTTATTTATCAACCATAAAAATTTCAATCCAAATGAAAAAGTTAATTATCATGTTTGCCCTACTCTTGGGCGTGGTTTCAGTGAAAGCACAAAGTAACGATTTGTATCAAGGCATTACAAAGAAGCTCCCTTACCGCCAAATGGTGACACCTTACGGCGTACAGGTGACGTTCGCCAAAACGGTACATATCATTTTCCCGTCTGCCGTTAAGTACGTGGATTTAGGCAGTAACTACATTATTGCGGGAAAAGCGGACGGGGCGGAAAATGTTGTCAGGGTGAAAGCCACAACAGAGGGCTTTCCCGGTGAAACCAATTTTTCCGTTATCTGTGAGGATGGCAGCTTTTACAGTTTCAATGCAAAATACGCACATGAACCGGAAATGCTGAACATCGAAATGAAAGACTTCTTGGAGAATGAGGACACAACGGATTTCAGCCATACCCGGATGAACATCTATTTCCGTGAACTGGGTAACGAAAGCCCGCTTTTGGTAAAGCTGATTATGCAGTCCATCTACAAAAACAATGACCGGGAAATAAAGCATTTGGGATGCAAACGGTTCGGGGTGCAGTTCTTGGTAAAGGGCATTTATTCGCATAACGGGCTGTTCTACTTCCATACACAAACAAGGAACAGTTCAAACGTGCCGTTTGATACCGACTTTATCCGTTTCAAGATTGTGGATAAGAAAGTAGCCAAAAGAACGGCTATTCAGGAAACCGTTATCGACCCGGTGCGGAGCTATAACGAAATACTGGTTATCGGCGGCAAAAGTACCGTCCGCACCGTGTACACCGTTCCGCAGTTCACCATACCGGATGATAAGGTCTTGGTTATCGAACTGGTGGAAAAGAACGGGGGCAGACACCAAACCATCCGGGTGGAGAACTCCGACATCGTGGCGGCAAAAGTGATTAACGAACTTAAAATCAAATGAACATGAAAAGGATATGTTGTATTATATCCCTTTTTGTGCTGTGCCTGACTTTCAACCAGGCACACGCACAAAGATGTCTGCCGGGAATGAAAGGTTTGCAGGTTACGGGCGGCATGGCGGACGGCGTTCACTGGAACAGTAAAAGCGATTTCGCTTATTACTTCGGGGCTGCCATGAGTACCTATACCAAAAACGGGAACAGGTGGGTTGTTGGCGGGGAATACCTCGAAAAGCATTACCCCTACAAGGATTTGCAAATACCAGTCAGCCAGTTTACAGGCGAGGGCGGTTACTATATGAACTTCCTTTCAGACCGGAAGAAAACCTTTTTTCTTTCGCTGGGATTGTCCGCACTTGCCGGGTACGAAACGAGCAACTGGGGCGATAAATTGCTACCCGATGGCTCGACCCTGACCGATAAGGACGGTTTTGTCTATGGCGGTGCGCTGACGCTGGAACTGGAAAGTTATATTACCGACCGGGTGGTGTTCCTGATTAACGCAAGGGAAAGATGCCTGTTCGGTTCTTCAGTCGGAAAGTTCCATACACAGTTTGGCGTAGGACTGAAATTTATAATGTGATAAACTAACCTATTATATATAATGAATATGAGAAAGATTTTAAGCCGTATTTTGATAGGCTGCTATGTAATGGCCGCCTTGCTATTGGTGGGTGCGTGTAATGACGATGTGGATATACAGCAGTCTTACCCGTTCAGTATCGAAACGATGCCAGTGCCGAAAAAATTAAAGGTGGGTGAAACCGCCGAAATCAGGTGTCAGCTTCACCGGGATGGGCGGTTTGAGGAAACAAAGTATTTCATCCGCTATTTCCAACCGGACGGGGCGGGAACGCTGAAAATGTCCGATGGGACGGTTTTACTGCCGAATGACCTGTACCCGCTTCCGGGTGAAACATTCCGGCTTTACTATACCTCTGCATCGACCGACCAGCAAACGGTAGATGTGTATTTTCAAGATAGCTTCGGGACGTTACAGCAATTAACATTTTCATTTAACAATGACAATAACAAGGAAGAAGAAAACAAATAAAGTAAAAAGGACATGGTTAAAATAGAATTGGATATAAACGGTATTTCATTTTTTGTAAATACCACATGGAAAACAGATGCAGTTCCGGCAGTCGGTGATATTGTGATAGTGGATAAAGAAAGCATTTCCCAATTTGACCGGGTGGAATTAAGGAAAACACCGTCTAATCAGGCTTTCAGGTGGGCGGATGAAGAAGATAATGCACCCGTACTGGAACATTTCGATTTTGATACGGAAATGGTTGTCAAAAAGCGGACGTGGAAATTTGATGCCGAAGATGAAGAAATGGTATGTGTTCTGAAAGTAACCTTTCTGCACCATGAGGAATAATATCAGGTTTCAGATATACTATCCTTATGATATGTAATTTCTTTATGGCTTTGGCTGCCTTTTACCTGTTGGTGGGTGGCTGGTGCTGGCATGAAATGAAATACGCACCGACCGATAAGGAACTATGGGGCGAAGAATTGGAATGATACGTTATGCGTAATGTTATGATAGATAATCCGGCGGGTATTTCCCGGCGGATTATCTTTTTATAGGGAATGGAAACAGGTTTCTTTGCTATCTTTCTTTTTCCGCTTCGGCTCACGGAAAGAAAGTAGCGGCGGCATTTGCCGCCGTTCTTCATTAACCGATTATAATGTCCTTTATGGGTGTGTTATGTTCCAACCACTCTTTTACACATTCCATATTATATTCACTCGTTATAACTGCCTTATCTACGTCTATGGGCGTGAAACGGGTGCTTTCGTAGCTATCTATCCAGCCTTTCAGGGAACAGACACCCCATGTTTTCACATCTTCAAAAATGCCGTCCAGTGTGCCGATAGGGTCGCCGAAAGTAACTATCATTGCATCGAATGTCGTTTCGTCGGGCAACAGTTCCAAATATTTCAAAGACCCGAAACCGTCTGTTTTACGTCCGAAAGACCAGTCATAGGAATAAAGTTCATCCCCCCATTGGTGCGGCGTGTCGAAACGTACTTTCACCTGCACGGAATGTTCGTTTTCTTCTACGGCTTCAATAATACCCGTTACCAGTAAGCCCGTAAATATGCACTTACAACGTCTGCCGATAATCCTTTTATTTACTTCTGTCGTTTTCATAAATGTAGCTTTTAAATTGTTATTGTACCTTTTCTTTTTTCGCCATCCATTCATCCCGCCGTTTGCGGCACTCGTCAAGTGTTTTGGCAAGGGTGCTGAACAGTTCGCCGTCTGTATGGCGGTAATCATATTGATAATAGATTTGACCCCTAAATGCGCCTAAACAGCATTTTACATATTTTTCCTCTCCCGGCGTTTGGGTAATGCTTACCCCGTTTTTGTTTAAACTTTCCATATTGCTATAATTTATAATGAGTTATCAGATAATCAGAAGTGAAAGCAGGACAATGAAAATAAAAGCCATACAAAACAGGTAAACGGCGGAGATAAACAGCCGGAGAACGAACCGGAGAATAAAAAAGCCTATGATTAGGGCTATCCACATTCCGGCGGTGCTGGTGGCTACCTGATAGATGATAAAAGCCAATATAGACCATCGTAAAAAAGTCGTTATCTTATTATATACTTTCATTGTCTTGGTGTGTTGTGGGTGGATTGCTCCACCCGGTTAGTAATCAGGCGCAACGGAAAACAAAGCCGTTATCCATCCAGTAATCAGTTATAAACAGGTCGCGGGCAAAAGCCGAATAATCAAAGTAGGTCTTTGCGAACTCCGGCAGGTCGTAACATTCCTCTACGATTTCATAGGCGTAATCTTCCTCGTCCTTATATTCTCCCTGATATTCGTCCTCAAAAGAAGAAATAAGGTCGTCCGCATCTTCTTCACTTATATCGCTGTTGTGGTGGTCGCACCACACGAAAAACGCTTCCTGCTCGGTTTCGCTTAGTTTCTCGATGGCATCCCGAAGCTCAAAGAACTTTTTAGAAAGCCAACTTTCGGAAATCAGGGCTTCCGGGATATTCTCGTAATCCTGAAACATAAATTCCGGGTCTTGGTCGTCCTTGTGCAGTTCCCGGCACGCTTCCAAAAATTCGTCCTTGTCCGAATAGTCGGAAAGGTCTAACCACTTGCCGAAAAGTGAACCGTTATTATACTTGTTGTAAGTACCTACATAAACTCTTGCTTCTGATAATGTTACTGCTTCCATAATTCTGTGTCTTTTAAAATTTATGCGGATTTGAGAGGTAAGGGAGTTGAGTTTCATAACCTTTTTTCCTGTTTCTCGTAAATCTGACTTTTTTTTTATGCGTTTCCGGTCGGGGCGGTCGTTTTCGTTTCATATAGGCATGAAAGGGTAGTGTTTAGGCTTTGCAAGATTTTAAAGAAAAATACTCTTTGGACGAAGTACAACAGGAAGATTTTTATTTAAACCCTTTAGGGCTTGACCTTGCAAAGACGTGAAGAACACGGAAATACCTTTGCCTATGTGATACGAGAATGACTGCTCCGGCTGGGGACTGCCTAAGAGGAAGATTTACAATAAGAGAGACTGGAAAAATGGTTTTATTTTAAAATTTAAGTTTTGGTCTGAAAGAAAAATCTAAGATTTATTTTATACCGTTTTGATTATATGTACTTTTGTCCCCTGATAATAAAACTATGCAATCTATTAATTTACAAAGACTATGAGCTATATTCAGAACAACCTACAAGCTGGCGAAGTAATAAAATATAAGGCAGATATTCACTGGTATATATTCGTATATCCGGCAATACTGTTATTACTGGGTGCTTTCTTTTCTTCTGCACAGACAGGTTTCATTTATTATATCGGTTTACTTCTGTTATTGTTGGGACTGTTCCAGTTGATAAAAAGAGTTCTTCTAAAGATGGGGGCTGAATATGTTGTCACAAATAAAAAGGTCATTCTAAAATCAGGTATTCTAAGCCGGGACGCTCTCGAATTAATTTTAAGTAAATGTGAGGGACTACGCATCAATCAAAGTATTATGGGACGTATTTTAGGTTTTGGTTCTATTGTCGTAACTACGGGTGGGGCAACAAATCAATTTAACTTTATAGCCAATCCTATGAAGTTCAGGAACGAAATCAATGCGCAAATTCAATAATTAGATAAAGTATTTAAAGAACAAAAAAAGGGCTTACAAAAGCCCCTCGTCTGCAAAACTGTAATAGCTTTCTTCTGTCAGGATGATATGGTCTAACAGGTGTAAATCCAAGACCTTGCAGGCTTCTTTAATTTTTGAGGTGATTTGATTGTCCGGTTCGCTCGGACGTAGATTGCCCGATGGGTGGTTATGTGAGAGGACTATGCCCGAAGCATGGACTTTTAAGGCGGTTTGCAGGATGATTTTCACGTCCATTACAGTTTCAGTCATGCCGCCTTTAGAGATAAGGGAAACGCCTAAAGCCTTGTTTGCCCGATTGAGGAACATTACATAACTTTCTTCGTGGTGTTCCATACATTCGGAATAAAAAGGTTTTAAGTAAGAATAAGAAGTTTCAGAAGAGAGTATTTTTATTCTTTCGGATGCTTTTACATTGTCTTTATAAGAGATAGTAATTTCCGGCATGGTAAATTCTGTTGTTTTCATAACGCTTGAATTTTAAATTAAACAATAAGAAATTTTGCCGGACACCCACAGTTTGGCGGGGACTTCAACCTAATCTTTTCAAAAAATACGACCCGTAGGTGTGGAGATTTTTTAGAAAACCGGAACGGCTCGGATTTGGTATTTGTCCCCACCGGGCTGTAACTTTGCTAAAATTTGTGATTGAGATACATTACTTTAGGGAACTGAAAAAGGGGTATCATTGGTGACACCCCTTAGACAACCGAATACCTTAAACAATTATTCGTCATAGGTTCTATATCCTATCGGTTTGCGTGGCTTCGGTTCGGGCTTGCTTAATAATTGGGTCAATGCTTGATAAACTTCGCTGAATTGTGCATCAGTGCTTATTTCCAGTTCCTCTATACGTTTCAGCAATTCTTCGTAACCGATTACCATTTGGCGCATAAGGACAAACGCCCGCATGATGGAGATATTCACGTCTATGGCGGTCTGACTGCGCAACACGCTGCTAAGCATAGCAACCCCCTGTTCTGTGAAACAATCGGGAAGTACATAGCTGTGTTTCAGGCTCTCCGGCAACTGGTCACAATTTGTGACCAGTTCGTGCCATTCCTCTTTCGTCATGGTGAAACGAAAATCAGGCGGGAAGCGTTTTTCATTACGTTTCACCGCTTGTTTCAATACTTTGGTCTGCACTCCGTAAAGTTCTGCCAAATGAAAATCAAGCATTACACGGTAACCCCTGATTTCAAAAATTTTGTTCTGAATGATTTGTAAGTCCATAATTCTATTATTTATAAATTAAACATGGTTTCCATATCTTTGAATTGCCCGGAAATAGCGGACATATCACTGGCTATCTTGTTTTTCGTAAAGCAAGTGACTGAAAGCGTACTTTTCAAAAGACTATGCCCCAATATTTTGGCTGCAGCTTCAAGGGGAATACCGTTTTCCGAAGCTATCGTAGTGGCAAACGTCCGGCGGGCTGAAAAAGTGGTGATAGTTTTGTTTATGCCACATTCAGAAGCTATTTCCCGTAACCGAATATTCATTACAGGTAAAGGAAAAAGCGGAAACAACCCGCCGTCCTCTTGTTGCCCTTTGTATTTCTCAATTATTTTATAAGGAATATCCAACAGGGGAATAGTACGGGGAAAACGGGTCATAGGAACATATATTCGCAAATAGTGGCTACCACTGGGTAACGTCATAAGTTGCTCTGCACGTAGCTTTTTTAAATCTTCATAAACCAGCCCGGTGAAGCAGGAGAATACAAAAACATCACGGACTTTTTCAAGAGGTTCGGAAGAAAGTTTAGCCTTTAAAAAGGCGGTTAGTTCTTCACGGGTTAGATACTCTTTATGATACTGTCTTTTCATGTGCTTATTTTGTTTTAAAGTGAGTAATAATAAGGTAGAGAACCTGCCGTTTTAACGGCAAGTTCCTTGTTTGAATGGTTACAGGGCTTCTTTATAAATCTTCTCGATACCGACAAATTTCTTATCAAGTCCCTGCATATCGTTACCTATCTTATTATTGGTAATGCGGGCGTAAATTTGCGTGGTTTCTATATTAGTGTGTCCCAACATTTTGCTGACCGTTTCGATGGGAACACCCTTTGCAAGCGTGGTTGTGGTCGCAAATGTATGCCGGGCGAGGTGGAATATACAAGGTGATGCAAGTAATAGTGAATAGGTAAAGATTAAACGTAAGTCGTTTGAAATGAGCTGTATTTCTGTATTCTGCAAAATGTGGAAAATGCAAACGACAACGGAATATTGAGGTTGTTCAGTTACCAAACCGTTAGCCGAGCAGTTACCGAAACGGGAATAGGTAACACAAAGCGATGAAAAGAAAACCTCACCGTTTTGTTTGCGCTCATACACAGTGTTTTGCGTATCAAAGAGCGCTTATATGGCAAGTAACTTTGCACTAAAAATATAAGCGTATGAAAGTAGAAAAATTCAAGGTGTTGCTCTACCTCAAAAAGAGCGGACCGGATAAGTCGGGAAAAGCTCCCATCATGGGACGCATCACGGTAAACAGGACAATGGCACAGTTCGGATGCAAACTGTCCTGCACTCCCGAATTATGGAATCCACGTGAAAGCCGTCTGAACGGCAAAAGCAAGGAAGCGGTTGAGATCAATGTCAAGATTGAAAAGTTACTGTTAGCGGTAAACAATGCCTTTGACAACCTTGTGAATCGTAAGGTTGATTTTGATGCTACCGATGTGAAAGACCTTTTTCAGGGCAGCATGGAAACGCAAATGACGCTCATGCGAATGACGGATGTTGTCTGCGATGACCTCAAAGCCCGTATCGGCATAGACAGGGCAAAAGGGACTTATCCCGGTTATCACTATATGCGCCTGACAATCGGGGAGTTCATCAAGACCAAGTACAAGGTGAAAGATTTGGCATTTGGACAACTGACAGAGCAGTTCATCCACGACTATCAGGCATTTGCCACCGGTAATAAGGGTTATGCGATTGATACCGTCCGCCATCATCTTGCCATCCTGAAGAAGATATGCCGTCTGGCGTATAAGGAGGGATATGCCGACAGAATCCACTTCCAGCATTTTACCTTACCAAAGAAGACAGAAACGACACCACGGGCATTGAGTCGTGAATCGTTTGAGAGAATCCGTGATGTGGAAATACCCGCTTACCGCAAATCCCATATACTGGCAAGGGATATGTTTCTCTTCGGGTGCTACACCGGGGTCTGTTATGCGGATGTTGTCTCGATTACCCACGAGAACCTATATACGGATGAGGACGGTGCTTTGTGGTTGAAGTATCGAAGAAAGAAAAACGAACTTCGTGCCAGTGTGAAACTGTTACCGGAAGCGATTGCGCTGATTGAAAAATATCATAGTGGGGATAGGGACACCCTGTTCCCTTTGCTGCATTGGTCAAATCTCAGACGACACATGAAAGCGTTGGCGGCACTGGCAGACATCAAGGATGATTTGTGCTACCATCAGGCGAGGCACAGCTTCGCCTCGCTGATTACGCTTGAAGCTGGTGTGCCGATAGAAACCATCAGCAGGATGCTGGGACATTCCGATATTTCCACAACACAGGTCTATGCCCGTGTCAGCCCTAAGAAACTTTTCGAGGACATGGACAAGTTCATAGAAGCCACCAAAGATTTTCAATTAGTTCTTTAATCCTTTAATACAGAAAACGATATGCGAAGCACATTTTCACTTTTGCCCTACATTAACCGCAGCAAAGTAAAGGCTGACGGTACGACCGCCATACTCTGCCGTATAACCATTGACGGCAAACAGACTGCCATCAGTACGGGAATTTATTGCCGACCGGAAGAATGGAACAGCAAGAAAAACGAGATTAAATCCGTAAGGGAAAATAACCGTTTACGAGAATATTTACGACTGACAGAGGAAGCCTACAATGAGATACTGAAATCACAAAGTGTGGTCAGTGCCGAAATTTTGAAGAACCACATATCCTTGAACAACATCCATCCGACCACTCTTCTACAGATGGGTGAATGGGAACGTGAGCGGTTGAAGAAGCATTCCGAAGAAATAGACTCGACTTCTTCCTATCGAAGTTCAATGTATTATCAGAAGTACCTGACGGATTTTCTTACGTCCATCGGTAAAAAGGACATTCCCCTTGAAGAAGTGACGGAGGATTTCGGCAAGTCCTACAAAGCCCACTTGAAGAAATGCAAGAACTTCGGGGTTTCCCAGACCAACCATTGCCTGCGTTGGCTGAACCGCCTGTTGTATCTTGCCGTAGACAAGGAGATTCTCCGTGTAAATCCCTGTGAGGACCTGGAGTATGAGACAAAGCCGGAAGCAAGGCACAGGTACATCAGCCGTGAGGAGTTCAAGAAGATACTTTCCACACCGATGTATGACAAGCGTATGGAACTGGCAAGACGGGCTTTCATATTTTCCACCCTGACGGGACTGGCGTATGTGGACATCAAACTTCTTCATCCCCACCATATCGGAACAAACGCTGATGGCAGACGGTACATCCGCATCAACCGCAAAAAGACAAAGGTAGAGGCATTCATACCCTTACATCCCATAGCGGAGCGGATATTGTCGCTGTATAACACGACCGATGACGAGAAGCCCGTGTTTCCTCTTCCCAACCGTGATGCCCTATGGTTTGAGGTTCACGAATTGGGAATAACCATAGGGAAAGAGGAAAACTTGACCTATCACCAAAGTCGGCACAGCTTCGGCACTTTTTTGATTTCGGCAGATATACCCATTGAAAGTATCGCCAAGATGATGGGACACTCCAATATTAGAACGACACAGGGATATGCACGGATAACCGATGATAAAATTTCCAAAGATATGGACAAACTGATGGAACGAAGAAAGGAAATATCGGCTGGCGAAAAGAAGAAATAGCAAATAATCATCATAAAATAAAGGAATTATGAGCAGAGGCATAATAACAATCAGTGAAACGGGTGCAGTCACTATGCCGACCGCACCCGTATGGATGATGCAATTTGAGATTGCCGACCTGTTCGGGGTGTTCTCGTGCGATGTCCGCAAGACGATACGGGCAATCTATAAGAACAATGAACTGAATGAAGCCGATACGATGCGATATATCAGGCAACCGGATGGTATCAGTTATGACGTTTACAACCTTGAAATGGTTATAGCCATTGCATTCAGGATATGCAGTAAAGAAAGTGCTTTGTTCAGACGGTTTATAATAAATGAAATCAGCACCACCAAAAGAGAAACGCCTGTTACGTTGTTTGTTTCCTGTGGCAGGAGTAATAACCGATGGTATAGTTGAGGTTCATCCCGTCAGCCACTTGTTTCCGTTGCCACACGTTTGAAAGGCATCCGGCAACGAAAAATAAGCAACTGATGGGTAAAGAGCAGAAAAGGAACGGCTTACAGACGAAGCGCAGTATTGACACTTCATCCGTAAGCCGTTCCTTTTTTCTTTTTGTCGAAAGTCTATTGCTGCCGCAATACAGGGCATACGGCAAACTACACTCCTTCAAGAAAAATCAAGTTATCCTCTATCGGTAGGCGGAGCGGTAGCCGTCATTCAGCATCCGTTCGATGTCGGATTCACGGTAGAGAATTTTACCGCCCAACTGGATATAGGCTATATGCCCTTCATTGCGGTAGTCCTGAAGTGTCCGGCGGCTCACCTTCAGCCGTGCCGACACCTCCTTGTCAGTGAAGAAACGCTCACCGCCCAATGTCGGGCGGTAATTGGCGGTCAGATGCTCTACATTATCAAGCAGTCGGTCAAGACTGCCCATAAAGTGGATTATCCACTTGTTGTCCTTGTTAATCAACTCATTCATATTACTCTGGATTTAGTGGGTGTTGTCATTATATTTAATTCATATAGTCTTTCCTTTGAACTTCGCTTCCTTTCTTCTATCCTCCACAACGGAGACAATGAACTCCACGTCTTCGGGACGGTAATATGTCTTGTGGTTTATCTGTGAATAAGCCAGCGTGCCGTTATCCCGAAGCGTCTGTAACGTGCGAGGGCTGATGTTGAGCATACGGCACACGTCCTGATTATCCATCCATTCGCTCATTTTCTTTTCCCCGTGCCGATGGCAGATGGCATCCATACGGCTGACGAAACGGTCGAACTTGGCGACCATTGCCTCAAAGGTCTTTCTTTCGATTGATACAATTTCCATATTGCCTTTCTTTTAATTGTTACTGTTTCTTTTGCCACAAAGAAATACATTATCTGCTGTCATGCAATGGATTTTCAAAAAGTGGCAGCGTGTTGCGCCGATACGGTAGTCATTGTCCGGGGTACTGCTTGCCGGTTATCTGTGAGCAAGCCGGTGGAATACGATTTCCGTTCAGCCTTTAATTCCCATTTTTTATAAGGAAGCCACAGCCAAAATAAGGGCTTAATTTAAAATAGCCCCCAATCGTACCTTTGTCCTTTCAGCTATTCATATCCGGTAAATCGGTGAAGTCCGCACCGATTTGTCAGTCTCCATAAAGCAAAACCGTACAAAAATGCCTAAGAAAATCCAAGTACTTGACTGACTGCATTAAAGCACCTTACTTCGCTCCCGATAATCGGTCGAGGTATAGACCAAGACCACATTCAATAACTTAATCAATTTGTTTTTACAATGAAAAAAGAACCAAACATTACAGAGCAGCAGGCTCGTGAAATCGTGGAAAAAATGGGGCGCAGGGAACCCTACACCTCCAAGTCGATAGACGACTTCTACAGGAGTATCGGTCTGGAACCGGAGGAGCCGGAACAGCTCGGCAAGACCGTCACGGAAGAAGCAGAAATTCCTATGGCAGATGAACCGTCAGGAGTGGCGACCGGAGAAGCGGCAATGCCGCAGAAGCGCATCAGCAGCAAACAGCGCAGGCTGTCTTTGGATGAGTACCGCACCACTTATCTCAAAGTTCCCAAAATTATCAACCGCAAGCCCGTGTTCGTCAGTGAGACGGTGCGTGACGAGCTGGACAGGGTTGTCCGCTACCTCGGAGGGAAGGGCATGAGCGCATCCGGACTTATAGAGAACCTTGTCCGCCTGCACCTCGATGCCTACCGGAATGACATCGAGCAGTGGCGCAAACTCTGACGGGATTACGGTGGAACAGGTTGAGCCGTTGGATGCACTCCATCGGTTCGACCGATACACAAAGTGAGTTATTACACTCGGAAATCAATCCGACAGGCGGAGGATTTTTGTGTCCTCAAAGACACAGCAAGGTATGTTTTCAGTTACTCGGATGTTCCGGAGTAACTAAAAACCCTTGCACCGCCGTGGGCAGAATTATCCTCCGAAGTCGGATAATTTCGGGGTTCCTTAATCAAAGATTAAACAAAGGATAAACTATAAAATTGAAAGAATAAGAAGCATGAAAAAGAACAACAAGTACGGGAGAAATCCCAAGTTGAACCCGAAGACGCACTGCGTGATGGTGCGCTTCGATGATGAGGAATGGAACAAATTTCTCACGATGTATGAGGAATCACAGGTGTACGCGAAAGCTGTCTTTCTGAAGGCGCACTTCTTCGGGCAGAAGTTCAAGGTGTTGAAGGTAGACAAGGCAATGGTGGACTACACAACCAAGCTGTCCGATTTCCACGCCCAGTTCCGTGCCATCGGCACGAATTATAATCAAGCCGTAAAAGAGCTGCGTTGTCATTTTTCTGAGAAGAAAGCGATGGCTTTGCTTTATAAGTTGGAAAGATGTACCATTGAACTTGTGAAGTTAAGTCGGAAGATTATAGAACTTTCAAGGAATATGGAGAAGTGTTACCAATCAAAATCCGACTGATATGGCATCGGTAAAAGTCAAGTTTCGCCCTTCTACCATAGTCGGCAAGGAGGGTACACTTTACTATCAGGTGATTCACAACCGCGTGGTCAGACAGATATATACCGACTATAAGCTTTTCGCTTCGGAATGGGATATACATTCCGAAGCGGTTGCCATGCATTGTACTCCGAACGAACAAGAGCGAAACAACTATCTGCTTTCGATAGGTTCCCGTATCAGATGGGACAAGGAGAGGTTGAATAAGATTATACACACGTTATCTCAATCCGGCACATTCGTAACGGATGATGTAGTCATGCGCTTTCATGAAAACAGGCAAGAACTGTCATTCAACGCTTACATCAGCCAGCAGGTAGCGAGACTGAAACGTTTAGGGAAGATACGCACCTCGGAGACTTATACAGCCGCACTCAGAAGTTTCAGCAGTTTTATGAATGACACAGAGGTTTTATTTGACCAACTTAATGCGGATTTGTTTGCGGAGTACGAGGCTTATTTGAAAGGCAGGGGAAATACGCCCAACACCATATCATTCTATATGCGAATTCTGAAAGCCGTCTATAACCGTGCGGTGGAAAATGGACTGACGGAGCAACGGCATCCGTTCAAGTCTGTCTACACGGGAGTGGAGAAAACCATGAAGCGAGCCTTATCACTCAATGACATCAGACGTATCAAAGGACTGGACTTGTCATTGAAGCCCAATCTTGACTATGCCTGCGATATGTTCCTGTTCTGTTTCTATACAAGGGGAATGTCGTTCATTGACATGGCTTATCTGAGAAAGAAAGACTTGCTGAATGGCACTCTTTCCTATCGTAGACGCAAGACAGGACAACAACTGTTCATCAAATGGGAAAAATGTATGCAGGAGATTGTTGATAAATATCCAATAAACGAAACGGAATACCTCTTGCCTATCATTACAAAACATGATGAAGATTATCGGAAACAATACACCAACGAACTTCATCGGGTAAACCATCTGTTGAAGAAAATCGGGAAACTGCTGGATTTGCCAATACCCTTGACGATGTATGTCGGTCGGCATTCATGGGCAAGTATTGCCAAGAGCCGTAATGTGCCTATCTCTGTCATCAGCGAAGGTATGGGGCATGATTCTGAGAACACTACGCAGATTTATCTTGCATCGTTGGATACCACCGTGGTAGATAAAGCCAATAAGAAAATACTGGATCTGCTGTGAGGCAGTGGATGTTTAGCGAATCTGTCCAACGCTTGCCAAGAGACGGATATTACAATGCAAAGTTACGCAAAATAATGATTTTTAAGTTATAAAACGCTGAAAATCTTATCTATTATGTTCTTTTTGTTTTGCGAAAAATATCAGATGTTTTGCGAAGTTATCTTTGCAAAAGTAAAATATTACTCATTATCAACGAGATAAAGATGCTTATCCGTCTCTTGGCAAGAGACTATATATAAACTTTATATAATTACATTAAATGAACAACAAAATATTTGCAATCACTGCTATAAGTACTCTTATACTACTGCTTAGTTGTAGTGGAGATGAAATTATAGTCAATTCGGATAATAATCCAAATCAAATTAGTGATATAAAACCTATACTCAAGGTTTATATTGAAAACTCTGGAAGTATGGATGGTTATATGTGCGATGGGTCTCAATTGAAAGATGCCATTTTTGATTATGTAAGTGATTTGAGCACTTGTGTAGATACGACTCAATTATATTATATAAACAATCGTGTTATACCATATCATGCTGATTTGGAGCAATATATTAAGACAATGAATCCAATAACATTCCAAAAGGCTGGTGGCAACCGATCCAATTCGGATTTAAGTAAAATGTTAAGTACAGTATTGGACGCGATGACTGATTCTACAGTGAGTATATTTGTGTCGGATTGCATCTTAGATCTTCCTGTCTCTGATGCACAGAGATTTCTAAGTACTTGTCAAATATCAATTAAGAATACTATAAATAAAGGCAGAAAAAATATTCCTCTTCTTGGCGTTGAAATATTGAAGATGAAATCTGATTTTAATGGTAAGTATTTTTATCAGAATGGAGGAAGTGAAGTTCTGACCAACGTAAAAAGACCATATTATATTTGGATTTTTGGTAATAGCAACGTACTGGCTAAATTAAATACGGAAGTACTTTTCAAGGGATTGGAAAAATATGGATATGATAATATTATCTCATATTGCCCAAAAACCTCTATACCATATGATATAACAAACAGAGCTTTAATAAGCAAGACAATTAATCCCATCAAAGGTGATTATAATGCAACTATTCGTGCCGACTTTTGTACAACATTACAATCAGAAGATGTTCTGCTGAATCTTGATAATTATTCTTTTAATAATCAGAACCTCATAATAGAAAATATTAAACCGATAATAGCGACTGAGAGAGAATATTCTCATTTTATTAATATTACAATACCCAAAGGAGTAAATATTGCAGAAGATTACTTGATACTGAAGGCTCCGAATATGCCAAGTTGGGTTCTTGAATCGAACGATGAATCTGGGGAAAATGTAAAGGGTAATCTCGATAAAACGACAGGTATAAAATATTTAATCGGAGGAGTCTCTGATGCTTATAAAAAAGATAATGTATTAACTACGCTTAAATTCACTGTTAAACGAAAATAAATTATGGGCGAATTATTTGGAAGTATTTATTGCTGGTTTGAAGAATTCTTTGGAATAGAACTAGCGAACTATCTTTGGGGACAGTCCTCTCCATTATCTCAGACTAACTCTTATATAGGAATTGGTTGGACAATGCTTGGCATAAGCTTGGCAATAGTTTTAATATTTTATTATGCAATCAATCACCCTCGCTTGAACCATTGGTGGGGATGGGGGATTTTCCTTATGGTAAATGCTCTAATAAACTTTATTGTGGGCTGGCAATTGGTGCTTAAAGACTATTATGGAGGAAAGATGGTAACAATTGATCCAGCAACAGATTTACAAATTCCTCTCAATATTGGTGGAGCAGAGATAATTTGTTTTGGAGTTTCCAATATGTTTCTCTCTGTCTTAGCTTTTATAGTTTTCACATTTATATTCAAATGGTGGAGTCCCAACTGCTCTGGTGCACCATTCTAATCGTAGAAGTTATGTCTAAAATATTTGTTTTCGGAATAGGGGGGACGGGTTCAAGAATCCTTCGCTCTCTTGCCATGATGTTAGCCTCTGGAGTAAAGTTCGGAGCCAATGAAATTGTACCCATAATAATTGACCCAGATGTTGCAAACGCAGACCTTACTAGAACTGTATCATTATTAAATAATTATACTGCAATCAGAGAAAAATTGCAATTTAGTAACGACAATAGAAGTAGGTTCTTTCATACTGAAATAGAAAGAATTTTACCTAATTACACTCTCCGTATTAACGACACCGATGATAAGTCGTTTCAACAGTTTATCGAATACGCCTCAATGTCAAAGCCTAATAAAGCAATGACCAAGATGCTGTTTTCAGACAAAAATCTTGAATCATCAATGGAAGTGGGATTCAAAGGTAATCCTAATA
This sequence comes from Bacteroides sp. AM41-16, assembly GCF_003603495.1. NCBI lineage: Bacteria > Pseudomonadati > Bacteroidota > Bacteroidia > Bacteroidales > Bacteroidaceae > Bacteroides > Bacteroides sp. AM41-16. Next base: position 23,768 of record NZ_QTNE01000024.1, read on the forward strand.
TTGGGAGTGTGGTGTTAAATCAAATAGCCCATTCAGCAGATTTTAATGATTTCGCTAATTCTTTTAGCGACGGAGATAGGATATTCATCATAAGTTCTATCTTTGGAGGAACTGGTGCGAGCGGATTTCCATTACTTTTAAAAACACTACGTGAGGGGAAACATTTTCCCAATTATGACCTCATCAACAAAGCCACAATAGGTGCTGTAACTATACTTCCATATTTTAAGCTAAAGCCGAATGATGAAAGTGAAATAGATTCGTCAACCTTTATTTCTAAAACAAAGTCAGCATTAGCGTATTACGAGAATAACATAAGTAAAAATGGAAGTATTGATGCTTTATATTATCTTGCTGACGATGTGGTAAGTACATACGATAATCACGAAGGAGGTTCAGCCCAACAAAACGCAGCTCACTTAATCGAATTTTTGGGAGCTACGGCTATCGTTGATTTCTCTAAATCAAAGTTTGATACCCCGGCAAATATGGAACTTGGGATAAAAGAGACATCTGGAGCTGTATCATTTGATTCATTCTATCGTAAGATGTATGAAATGCTTTACTACCCGTTGGTTCAATTTACGATGACAGCTAATGCGTTGACTCAGAAACTTGATGTTTATCGTTCCAGTGGTTTTAACGCAAATAAGGGTAATTTTGAGAACTTTTATTCTGGAGTTTTTTTCAGTGACTTAGCGACATTTTTGAAAAAGTATCAGGAATGGTTAAGGGAGATGAAAGATAATAAGCGTTCTCTTGATTTGTTCAATCTTGCTTGTGGAAATAAGCCTTTTGACTTAGTAACAGGTGTAAAACCTAAGCGGATTTTTAGCAAATTTTCAGATTACAACTTGATGACAGACCGCTTAAATAGTGCTGTAAAAAATTGCAAGAGTAAAGGTGTTGAAGATAAGTTTCTTGAAATGTTCTTTCTCGGAACGGAAAAACTTGTATCAGAAAAATTAAGTAACTAATTTCACTATGTCAAAAGTATTCAGATTATATAAAGAGGGAACAACAACTTATGAAGACTGGAACAATAGTCCTGCGTTCCCATATAATTCAGCAAGTCGTGATACCATTGAGGATCCTGATGGAGCATCAGCCTGCCATGAAATAACTTCAATACCATCTCCATTCGCCCGGATTGATTTGATAAAAGCCGCCTTTAAGGAAGTTTGTAAATCAGGGAAAAATAATTTGTCCAATCTTGATGGCAATACCATTTTTCATAAGATGGTATCTGATACTCTTGATGTTGCGGAAATATTTTTCAATATCGATAAATTCAATGGTAAAGTAGAAATCATTAAATGGGATTGGTCAATTATGCTTACTGAACTTGACCAATCTGGCATTTCTGGTCATCGTTATTTTGCAGATGCACTCCGTAAGTATATGTCCTCAGACTCCAAAACGTACAACTTCGAAGCACTGAGAAACATATATTTATTAAATTATGTAGAAGGGCCAGATGAATTAAATATTATCGGTGCTACATCACCAGCTACGTTATTTTTTAGCAATGCCAATGATTTAGGATATGTTAATGATATATTCTTTGGAGAGGATAAACCATTTGATTCTAACTACCAACCATTGTACAGACGAGATTTTGAATTTGTTAAATATTTCTTTGCGTTAAGAAAGAACATACCCAATTTTGCAGGATTGTTCCCTGAATTTGACACCTATCTCACAAAAACATTTTCAGCAATCACAGACCAAAGAAAGAAGAACGAGTTACTTTCTATAACATCAACTGTACTTGATCAGTTGTCTTCAATCTCTGTCGTTGATGTACAACAAAATGACATTGTAGAAGTTTTGGGCTATCCACTATACAAAAAGACTTCTCGCCCTGTAACGACAACTAGTGATTTTACCATAAAAACCACGAAAGAATGTGAGTTCTCTCCATTAGTTCTCCCAATAGAGGCGGGAAACCGCTATGGCGACCTTCAGTATACCACAAGCAAATGGGGTAAGACTAATGTTGCTCCGTATATTGATTCGGAATTGGATTTAATGAAAAGAACACTTCCGTTTGATGGTTCTCTTAATCCATATCTGACAATTAGTGACTTATTGGAAGATACAATTATTCGAGTTCCTCATAGTCTGAATGTTGAAAATTATTTTGATGGAAATTTGAAACTAGAAGAAAAAGAATTGTCATATCTGCTTCCTTTAAAACCTCTGTTGTTTGAATATTTCACCCCGGAAGAGATAAGAGGAAATATGATGGATGGAAAACCAATGTTTGAGATGCAAACACTTGCAGGTAATTCAGGTGTAAAGGTTACACTCCGTGTACCCATTAAAGGAGCTGGAAATATCAGATACGTTGAATACATACGGCTTTACTATAATAATAGATGTGCAGATGTACAGAATAATGAGGGTGGAATGACTGAATTTAAGTTCACAGGATTCATTATGCCGCAAGTTAGATTCAACAATGAACAGGACGCTATTTATACTGTATCATGTGTTCAGTCTGCAACAGGAAGAAACGAATTCCGTTTTTTTAGTGATGGTGAAAAAATCCTACCAAAAAGCTGCACTTGTCGTAATGAAGACCAACAGATTATGGTTAAGGCTGATAATTATTTGTTGGAAAAAAGGAATTTTGATTTCGTTCAAGTTCGTAACACACATGGATATTGTGGTATTTTGCTGCCGATTTTCAAACAGCAAAGGAATGTTGAACGGTTTGAGTTCGCTATAGATTTAGGTACATCTAATACCCACATAGAGTTCCGCAAAGGAAATGAAAAACCAGAGGTTTTTACTTTCACGGCTAAGGATAGACAGTTATGTGAGATGTTCATCCCTATAAAGAATGAATATGGTTCAATTGAAGATTTGATTGAAGAAACCGAACTTATAGAGAAAGATTTTATTCCTTCAGAAATCGGCTTGTCCGATTTTCATTTTCCAACTCGGACTGTGCTTTCCTGCGCAAAGACAATAGATTGGACAAATGTAGTCGAACCATTTACGCTTGTGAATCTTCCATTTACTTATGATAAGCGCAGTGAGTTGTCTTACAACAATTTCAGATGTAACATCAAATGGGGTAATGGTGATGATCTTTGTGTGATGGAGTCGTATGTCAGATGCCTTATGCTTATCATTAGGAATAAGGTCCTTCTTAATAATGGCGATTTGCAGCATACTAAAATCACATGGTTTTATCCTATAAGTATGGCACCTAAGCGATTGCGTAGATTGAAATCTACATGGGATGATGCTTACCAAAAATATTTTGGAAATGGTGTTACTGGATATATGACGGAATCTTCCGCACCAATTCAATATTTCTTCAAGAGATATTCAACGGCTACGGATTTAATCAATGTTGACATTGGTGGAGGCACTACTGATATTGCGTTTGCGAAAGATAAGAATATAAGTCATGTGACATCATTTCGGTTTGCATCAAATACTCTGTTTGAAAATTCATTTTCAGAACTTGATGAAGATAACGGTATAGTTGACTGGCATAAGAATGAAATTCTGAAACTTCTTGAAGAGAAGAATTTAATGGATCTTATTCGCGTGTTCAATAGCCCGAATAACACCAAACCTGCTAATATGGCATCATTCCTATTCGGTCTTAAAGACAACACTATTCCCCAAAGAGCCGGAGTTAATGTCAAAGCTATTGATTTTAATTATATACTCCAAGAAGATGAAGATTTTAAGATTGTATTTATTATTTTCTATACGGCAATAGTATATCACATAGCGCAAATTGTTAAGTCACTTAACCTTGAAGTTCCTCGTCATATCTCTTTTAGTGGCAATGGCAGCAAGGTAATACGTGTTATTACAACCGACTCCAAATTACTCGCGCGATATACCAAAATGGTATTTGAAAAACTGCTCGGAAAACCGTATGGTAAGGAATTGGATTTGCTGGGTCTTGAAAAAGACTCTAACCCTAAAGAATCAACTTGTAAGGGTGGCATTATCGGTACGGAAGATGAAGACAACAGAGATAAGACTATTGTTTTCAAGAGTGATTGTACAGGATTAGTGACACCAAAAGATACCTATGCCAACATTAAAGATGATTACAAGAGGCGTACAGTTACCGCAGTTGAGGATTTCTTCAAGTTCGTACTTGTTGATATGAATTCTGCATTCAATTTTGATAAAAATTTCGGAGTTAAACCATCATCTATTCGTATCGCACAAGAAATGGCAAAGAAAGATCTTCTCACGTTCCTTGAAAAAGGAATAAGTCAGCGTTGTGAAGAAACTGAGGCGGAAGATATGATAGAGGAAACATTCTTCTATTATCCCATAAAAGGGGTGTTAAATGCAATTTCAGCAGAAATATATAACGAATTACAACAATCATAAGAGCACATGAAACAAATTATAATCTCATTACTCACATTAGCCTTGGCGGACATCTGCTTGTGTAGTTGTGGCAATGATGTGGCTGCCAACACTTCTCTAGAAGAGATGCATAAAAAGAGTTCCATAACGCAATCTGATGAGAAGCATAAAAAAGCGATAACTGATTCTATCAACAATCTACGAGAAAAAATAATGGATTTAACCGAAAAATATGAAAAGGTTTATCAGGAATTAAGCGAAGTAAAAATGGACAATAAGAAAATCAATGATGAAAAAGCAACGAATAAATGGTATATTCTTATTGGTGGAGGTATTGGATTGCTTGGTTTGATAGTATCAATTTTTGCATTTGGAAAAACAGGGAAATGTAATAATAGATTAAGTCGTCATCGTGAAGAAATCGAATCACTGAGACAGCTATTAAATGAGCGTCGATTTGAACCAAATGTTACTGGTACTAAACGTACAAATTATTCAGCCTCGTCATCGATACCCAATAATGAAATCTCTGATTTGTCTCGAAAAATACAACATTTAGAGAATGAACTTTTAAAAATACAAAAGACTACTCTTGTTCATGGAACACCGACTCCATCTACAATTACCCCACCGATAAAACCAACTAGAATAGGTTACTTTGGAACAGCTATAAGTGGTGAAAACGGCACAGGGTATTTTAAAAAAGTACTTGAATCAAAAGATAGTGATGCAAGATTTTCAGCACAAATTATTGATGGTTCAGCTAATTTTGAGCCTATAGCATCTCTTTCCTCTATCAAATCCAGCGACTATATGGACTTGGCTGTAGAATTTGAAGGGGTATCTAAAAATGAGGCAACTGATATGTCCGTTCATTACAAAGGACTGGCTCAACAAATAGGAGATAAATGGATTATTGTAAAAAAAGCAGTTATAACTTTAAAAAAATAATCAACTATTATGCATTCAATAGTACCTATAATAATTATTATTATCATATTTATGCAATTGTTTTTCTTTGTGAAGAACTTTTTGCGTATGCGCCAATTCAGTAACATCTTTACTGGTACAACTTCATGGCGAATAAGACGTAATGCAGAAACCTCTCTTGTGGATGGCATATATGGGGATGGTAACAAAATATTTATCGGCATTATTACATCCATCAATAAATATCTTGGAAATAACTCCGGTTCAGTTATTGATTTTGGTCTTCTGAAAGATGCGGTTGACCGTCACTGTGATTCTGTAGAAAATGACATAGCTACACAGACACCTATTCCACTTTATTGGGGATTGGCTGGTACAATGGCTGGTGTTATTATGGGATTGTGGGATTTGTTACAGTCTAATGCAATAATGACTCTTATGAGCAGCGGTGGCGGAGTTATCGATAATGCTTCACAGAGTGCCGCTTCTGGAATTAATTCTCTTTTAAGTGGTGTCGCATGGGCAATGCTGGCTTCTATTTGTGGTATTCTGCTTACGACAGTCAATTCTCTTCTCTTCAAAAGATGCAAACTTAATGAGGAAGACGGGAAAAATTCTTTTTTTGCTTGGATGCAATCAGAACTTCTTCCTGAATTACCATCTGATACATCCGAGGCACTTAACAATCTCGTAAGAAATCTCAATAAATTCAACAATACATTCGCACAAAACACATCAAATCTTGGGAATACGCTAAATGCCGTTAATCAGTCCTATGCAATACAAGCGGATATAATAAAAGCGGTTCATGACATGGATGTTATGAAAATGGCAAAAGCTAATGTGCGTGTTCTTGAAGAATTACAACAATGCACAGACAAATTGGAAGTATTTAATCAATATCTCAATGATATTGAAGGATACACCGAAGCTATACATAGATTTGAATCATTGTATAATGAACAAGCAAATCGAATCCACATACTTGAAGAAATAAGAGATTTCTTTGGACGTCATAAAGGAGAAATAGCTAAAACAACAGCTGATGCAGACAGGACACTTCAAGAGTCTCTCCAAAATATAAAGGAATCTACATCATCAAATGTCGAAGAACTGCACAAAAGGTTTATTGAACAAAGTGAGTCATTCAAAGAAATTCTTAAATCTGAACGAGAGTCATTTGAACAATTTACAAATGATTTAAAGGCTCAATTTAGTGCCCAAATGACACAAATGCCACAATTGTCTGAACAATTGGAAGAAATTTCAGCAATTCCTGTCAGACTTGACAAGCTGATTGAAAAAATAGAAATGTCAAACATCCGTTTAGCGAATGACATATCCCAGTCTATCAAACAAACCTTGATGACCACAAAGGTAAATAAAATACTTGATACAAATGATAGTGTTCGTGTTGGCGATTCCATACCAGCGTGGATGAAAGTCTCAGGATGGGCTGCATTAGTAATCATTGCCATTACCTGCATTTTAAATATCGTGTTTATGTTTTTCCCCGTTAAAAAGGATAAGAGCCAGCCACAACAAATCCATATTCAGCCAACAGAGTTGCCGATGCAAATAGTTAATAAACAAGCAGAAAATACTACTGATGCGGTCTTAAATACAACAGATTCTATTAAAGATAATAATAAAAAGTAATTATGGCTCAGAAAAAGGAATCGTTTTTTTGGACAAGTTACTCAGACTTGATGACAAGTTTGTTTTTTGTCATGTTAGTATTATTCATTCTTGTAATTGTTCTTCTACATAAGCGTATGGAGGCAACAGAAGCTCAGTTACAAGAGATTAAAAAGGTTGAGCAATCAACAAAAGATTTAAGTCGAGATTATTTTCAATATCGTTCAGATTACAAAAAATATGTTCTAACAATTCAAGTTCGCTATCCTGCCGGAAAGTCTGACTTGAATGATATTGTATCTACGGATAAAGAAGCCCAATTACGTCAATTGGCTGCGGCAGGACGCGAAATACGAGATTTCTTAAAAAACCATAGTGAGAATCAATATATTCTTATAATAGAGGGGCAAGCGTCAAAAGACAACTTCCTTTATAATTATGAATTAAGTTACCAACGGGCATTAGCACTTATGCGTTTTTGGATTGAAGATTCACGTATTACATTTGGGAGTAATTGCGAAATTCTAATATCTGGCAGTGGAGATGGCAAACTTGATACTCATTCTATGCGAGAAACAAATGACGAAAGAGAGAATCAGCGTTTCCTTATTCATATATTGCCAAAAAACATTTTTGAAAACAATGAAAATAAATAATTTCATAATATCAACAGTTTCTATTATATGTCTGTATTCATGCGCTCATAAATCAGGACATGGTGAAAGGAATGATAAGATTGTAACTTCACAACAGTCACAGTCAGTACTAGTGTCTCCTAATAAAAAAGCAAGGAACGTCACAATATCAGTTGTAAATAATCGTGGTGATAAAAATAAGCTTGATGGTTCTCAAATTTTTTCGAAATATAATACGTCAGTTTTTATGGTGTTTACTTCGGATGGCTACAATATGTACCAAGGTTCTGGATTCTTTATCAACAAAGATGGTTTGGCTGTCAGCAATTATCATGTGTTCAAAGGAACTGGCATTGGTGAGGAAGGGATTAAATTAGCTGGAAGCGATAAGGTGTACAAAGTAGAGGAAGTGATCATGAGCAGTGAAAATGAAGATTTTATTCTATTCCGTGTAGATGTTTCCAATACAGATTTTATTCCCGTTGCCAAATACAAACCGAATGTGGGTGAAAAAGTCTATGCTATTGGTAGCCCCCGTGGACTTGAAAATACCTTTTCTTCAGGAGAGGTATCGCAATGGCGTGACAAAAATTTAATGCAAATTTCTGCTTTAATTGATCACGGTAGCAGTGGTGGCGCATTGATAAATGAATACGGAGAAGTAGTCGGTATCACATCCGGTTCGTTTGCAGACGGCTCACAAGCCAATCTAAATTATGCATGGAGCATTGATGTGATAAAACCATATGTAAAAAACAAATAATGCAGGCTTGTAGGCATTGATTAGAGTTCTCATATTAATAATAACAGTAATTGCTTTTTTTGATTGCGACTCTTGTTCGATATAGGTGATTGTCATTTAGCTTGATTATATAATCTAAGAAAGTGATGTGGTTTGCTCAGTTCTATGATAACATAGTGGATTATTCAAAATAATAATATTACCTTTGCATTTAGAAAAAGCGTTCTTTTGAATTACTGCAAAACGAGGTAAAACACGGAATTTCGCTGGTTTCTAAATCGTTACCTATCAAGCCGAAATATATTGTAATACATTGTATCTTAGCAAGAAAGAAAAATTGCTATGCCTTAAACAGTGAAATGTCAAGTTCTTTTTAATCCCGCAAACGTCCGCTATTTCCTTCAAATACGCATTAAGTTTTTGATTGCTGATTACCGGAAGTACCTTACCGTTCGGCAGCTTGCCTTTATATTTCTTCAATATCATTTTAGGAATATCCAGCAAAGGAACATTTACGTCCGTATTGGTCTTTTGGCGTTTGGTGATTATCCATAACTTGCCGTCAAATGATTTGCGTATATTCTCTTGGGTAAGGTTGGCGACATCAACATAAGCCAAACCAGTGAAACAGGAAAAGATAAACAAGTCCCTGACGTTTTCCAACCGTTCGGAAACCATCTTCTTTTTAAGGATGATTTTAATTTCATCCTCTGACAAATACCCCCTATCTACTTTCTCCAAACGGATTTTATAATTGGCGAACGGGTCGCCTATCAGGATGCCGTTATTACGGGCTATCAGGATAATGCGTTTGAAGAACTGCATAAACTTGGCAGTCGTATTATAACCACATTTACAGGTAGTACGCAAATACAACTCGAAGTCTGTAATAAACATCGGGGTGATTTCATTGATAGCAATATCCGATATATTGTATTTGCTTTGGATAAACTCGGCAAGGTGGCGGCGGGTCACTTCATATTTACGATAGGTGGCAATCGTCTTAGATATGCCGACCAACTGCTTAACATCGTCATTGTGCTTTTTGAAAAGGTTTAAAATGGTTTCGTGTTTTTCACTGTGTCCCAAAAATTCATTTTTCACCTTTTCGGCTGTCACATAGTTATCACGCCGTTGCTGTTCGTGGTAGATATTATTCAGGGATGCTTTTATATCCTCTAATAAGGCATTTATTTTGCCTGCATCTTTACCTTTGGCTTTACCTGCTGCTATATTCCAGTTTTCGGGCAGAATGCTTTGTTTCGTACTAAACTGGCATAACTTACCGTCAATGGTAATTCTTGCCATAATCATAACCTCGCCGTTCTTCTTTTCAGAACCTTTCTTTAAATAGAAAAGGACTTTAAATGTACTCTTCATAACCTCACATTTTTTAAGTTACAAAACTAATGATAACACTTTAAATGTGAGATATTTAGACGGTGGACAAATTCGGACTTCCTGCGGTCATTTTCGGACAAATCGTTACCGTTTTTGTCCGGCAGGGAATAGGTAACGATTTAGTAACGAAACTATGTCTTTTCAAGCCCTTTTGTTGTCTTGGAAACAAGACTTATAGGCAATAAAAAAACCTACAAATCGCTGATTTGTAGGTTTTTGACCTCTTACTGTCCTTTTTTGTCCAGTAGGTTCTGCGGAGAGACAGGGATTCGAACCCCGGGTGCCTCGCAGCACAACGGTTTTCAAGACCGCCGCAATCGACCACTCTGCCACCTCTCCTAAAAACTTCCTTTTCGAGAAGTGCTTTTTTCTTAAAGCGGTGCAAAGGTACAAATCATTTTTAATTCTGCAAACTTCCTTTCTCTTTTTTCATGAATTAATAGTACTTTTGCACCATGATATATCCGCAGAACTTTGAACAGAAAATAGGTTTCGACCAAATACGCCAATTGCTGAAAGAAAAATGCCTCAGTACACTTGGCGAAGAACGGGTGATAGACATGGCATTCTCCGACCACTTTGGAGAGGTGGAGGAGCGTTTGGACCAAGTCACTGAATTTGTACGCATACTCCAAGAAGAAGACAACTTCCCGGCACAATACTTTTTTGATGTACGCCCGTCACTGAAACGCATACGTGTGGAAGGCATGTATCTAGATGAACAAGAGCTCTTTGACCTGCGCCGTTCACTGGAAACCATACGTGATATTGTACGTTTCCTACAGAAAAGCGACGATGATGAGGAAGAGGGCGCTTCCCCCTACCCTTGTCTGAAAAGATTGGCAGGAGACATCACCGTTTTCCCACAGCTCATAGCAAAAATAAACGGCATCCTCTCTCCTTACGGAAAAATCAAGGACAATGCCTCTACAGAGTTGGCACGCATCCGCCGGGAACTGGCAAGTACTATGGGAAGTATCTCCCGCTCACTGAACAGTATTCTACGAAATGCCCAGTCCGAGGGCGTTGTGGACAAAGATGTAACGCCCACCATGCGTGACGGCCGTCTGGTCATTCCCGTTGCACCGGCACTGAAACGGAAAATACGCGGTATTGTACACGACGAGTCGGCCAGTGGTAAAACCGTATTCATCGAGCCTGCCGAAGTAGTGGAAGCCAACAATCGCATACGAGAACTTGAAGGTGACGAACGCAGAGAAATTATCCGCATCCTGACGGACTTCTCCAACCAGCTGCGCCCCTCCATCTCCGACGTACTGCTATCATACGAGTTCCTTGCCGAAATAGACTTCATACGTGCCAAAGCATTGTTTGCCGAGCAAATATCCGGACTCAAACCGGCTCTCGAAAACAAGCAACTACTGGACTGGACAATGGCGGTACACCCACTCTTGCAACTTTCTCTCGCCAAACATGGCAAAAAAGTCGTACCGCTTGACATCGAACTGAATGAAAAGCAACGTATCCTTATTATCTCCGGTCCGAACGCAGGCGGCAAGTCTGTCTGCCTAAAGACAGTAGGCTTATTACAATACATGCTGCAATCCGGACTACTCATCCCGATGCACGAACGCAGTCATACCGGAATATTCAGCAGCATATTCATTGACATCGGTGACGAGCAGTCCATTGAAGATGATTTGAGTACCTACTCCTCCCACCTTACGAACATGAAAATCATGATGAAAAACTGCAATGAACGGAGCCTCATCCTGATTGATGAATTCGGTGGTGGAACAGAACCCCAGATAGGAGGCGCCATCGCCGAAGCCGTATTGAAACGCTTCAACCAAAAACAGACGTTCGGTGTCATCACCACACACTATCAGAATCTGAAACATTTTGCCGAAGACCATGAAGGTGTAGTAAACGGCGCCATGCTCTATGACCGCCATCTGATGCAAGCACTGTTCCAGTTGCAGATAGGCAATCCGGGCAGTTCGTTCGCTGTAGAGATTGCCCGCAAAATAGGTCTGCCGGAAGATGTCATCGCCGATGCCTCGGAAATTGTGGGCAGTGAATACATCAATGCCGATAAGTACCTGCAAGACATTGTGCGCGACAAACGCTATTGGGAAGGCAAACGCCAGACAATACGCCAGCGTGAAAAGCACATGGAAGAGACTATCGAGCGTTATCAAACCGAAATCGAAGATTTGCAGAAATCCCGGAAGGAGATTCTGCGCAAAGCGAAGGAAGAAGTGGAGCAACTGATGCAGGAAGCCAATGCACGCATCGAGAACACCATACGCTCCATCAAAGAAGCCCAAGCAGAAAAAGAAAAAACACGCCAGGCCCGCCAGGAGTTGACGAACTTCCGTGAATCAATGGAAGCGCTTGCCAACAAGGAACTGGAAGAAAAAATCGCCCGCAAAATGGAAAAGCTGAAAGAGAAGCAGAACCGGAAAAAGGAAAAGAAAGCGGGCAAAGGAAAAGAGAACGGACTGTCTGCCCAGGCTTTGGCAGAACAGCAGGCGCGGAAAGAGGCAGAACGCCTTGCAGCCATCACCCCCGGCTGCAACGTCAGAATAAAGGGCCAAACCTCTGTGGGCGAAGTAATGGAAGTGAATGGCAAGAATGCGGTCATCGCGTTCGGCAGCATCAAGACTACCGTAAAGCTGGACAGGCTGGAACGTACCAACGCGCAGCCTAAACAAGCTGATGTGTCCACCAAAAGCACTTTCATCAGCGCCCAGACCCAGGACAGCATGTACGAGAAGAAACTGCATTTCAAACAAGACATTGATGTCCGCGGCATGCGTGGCGACGAAGCCTTGCAAGCCGTTACCTATTTCATTGATGACGCCATCCTTGTCGGCATGTCACGCGTGCGTATCCTTCACGGAACGGGAACAGGCATCCTGCGCATGCTTATCCGTCAATATCTGGAAACTGTTCCCGGAGTGCGCCACTTTGCCGACGAACATATACAGTTCGGCGGAGCAGGCATCACCGTTGTGGACTTGAGTTAATGGATAATTGACAGTTGATAATTGATAGTTAAAGCTAAATCATAAATCTGAAATATATGAAATCAATCAAAGAACTCTACCGTATCGGTACCGGTCCATCCAGCAGCCACACCATGGGACCGCGCAAGGCAGCTCAGATATTCCTGGAAAGGCATCCCGAAGCAGCCGCATTCCAAGTAACCCTATACGGAAGCCTCGCCGCTACCGGCAAGGGACACATGACCAATGTTGCCATCACCGAGACATTGCAACCCGCAGCACCGGTAGAAATAATCTGGGAACCCAAAATATTCCTGCCCTTCCATCCCAACGGCATGAAATTCGTCTCTTTGGACAGCGAAGGCAAGGAGACCGACCAATGGACTGTATTCAGTGTCGGCGGCGGTGCCCTGGCAGAAGAGAATGACGGAGCATCATCCGTAAACACCCCGGATGTATACGAAATGAACAGTATGACCGAAATACTACAATGGTGTGAACGTACCGGAAAAAGTTACTGGGAGTACGTCAAGGAATGCGAGGAAAGCGACATTTGGGATTACCTGCAGGAGGTATGGAAAACCATGCAGGCTGCCGTAAAACGGGGATTGGATAGTGAAGGAGTCTTGCCTGGCCCTCTGAATCTGCGCCGAAAGGCTTCTACCTATTATATACGTGCCAGTGGCTACAAGGCTTCCCTCCAGTCGCGCGGACTGGTATTTGCCTATGCCTTGGCAGTAAGTGAAGAAAATGCGTCAGGTGGGGTCATTGTCACTGCACCTACCTGCGGTTCGTGTGGCATTGTACCGGCAGTGCTCTATCATCTGCAAAAAAGCCGGGAGTTCAGCGACACACGCATACTCCGTGCCCTTGCCACAGCCGGACTGATAGGAAACATCGTGAAGACCAACGCTTCCATTTCGGGAGCGGAAGCCGGATGCCAGGCAGAGGTAGGCGTAGCATGTTCCATGGCATCAGCCGCAGCCAACCAATTGTTTGGAGGCAGTCCGGCACAAATAGAATATGCCGCTGAAATGGGATTGGAGCATCATTTGGGAATGACCTGCGACCCGGTTTGTGGGTTGGTACAAATCCCGTGCATCGAACGTAATGCCTACGCCGCCGCACGTGCCCTGGATGCCAACCTTTACTCCTCCTTCACCGATGGCATGCACCGCGTATCATTCGACAAGGTGGTGGAAGTCATGAAAGAAACCGGAAACGACCTGCCCTCCCTCTACAAAGAAACCAGCGAAGGAGGACTGGCGAAGGATTATAAGCCGATGTAGTTAGAGATTACGGATTAAGGATGAAGGATTAGGGGTGTGCAATCATATTGAACCTTAATCCTTAATCCCTAACCCCTCATCCCTAATCAAGTTTTACCGGCCAATGCGTATCATCCCTATTACCGCTCACATCTTTTGTCTGTAGCAAGCCGCCTTCTTCCGAATAGAACAATTGATACTCTGCATTTCCCTTTTCAACTTCAATGACAAACTGCATAGGCACTACCGGATACTCCAAAAGAACAATCTCCTCTATCTTCCAACCGGCATACTCACTGGCGCTGAAAGAGGTCTGTACTGTTCCCGGAAGATTATTCCAAAGCAATTCGGTTTCCGTCAGTTGCCATTCCGCCTGATTATTGAACCATACATCCTTTTCCTGCCCATCCACTTTACAATCTGCAACGAAATAGCCCCCTTTCTGTTCCCATTCCACATGGATTGCGGAAGGGTATTTGGACTTCAATGCTTGTGACATTGCTTCGGGCACTTTGACATCATCCTTGTCGTCATCATCACTGCATGCACCAAGTGCCAAGGCGGCGATGAACATCATCGCCAACATTTGAATCTTTATTCTCATCATTTCTCTATAAAGTTTAGGTTAATAGTTACTGGAGAATCAATCGTCCATGCTGACGAACTTTCCCTTTTTGTTGAACTTCAAAGAGTAGTCATTACCCAATTCAATTTCCACACCGGTACGTCCGCGTTCGATTTTAGTAATAATCTCTCTCGGGAAGTTAGCCTTCACATACTCCTTTACCGGAACCGGAATCAATGCTTCGGGAACAGCGGACTTCTTGCAATCCACTTCCAACCAATTTCCTTTCTTGTCGAAGTCTATTTCCGTACGGTCTGTCAACAGCACTTCATATTTTTTAGTCTGCAATATTTCACTTTCAATCTTGATGTGTGAAATGTGCGGTTTCGAGAAATACTGGTTGATAAAATTGCGTGCCGTCAGCGGAAGCTGCTTGGTATCCTGAGTGATGACATCACCGGCAAAGGCAAACTGAACAGCTACAAGAGCCAACACAAGAATAGACAATACTTTCTTCATAATCGTTATTTTTTAATGTTACTAATAAATTTCATATTATTCACACTGCAAATAACGGTAGAGAATTAGGAAAGATTTGGGAACAATCGCAGTTAACGGTAAATTTCACTTTCTTTAACCAGACGGAAGGTATGCATACCGTCTTGCCATTCATACGTGAGCTTCAATGAAGACGACAACGCAATGGAACGCGCTATGGCAAGCCCCAGTCCGGTGGAGTCCTTCTTGCCATCCATGCCATGATAGAAACGCCGGAACAACTTCTCTCCATCCAAAGGAACATCACCCGTATTCTTTATGACCAGCGAAGTTGGAGTGGTAAGTACCTGCAACTCTCCCCCTTCCCTATTGTGCAGCAACGAATTCTTCACCAGATTGGAAACCAGTATTTGCGCCAGCGAATGGTTGCAACGGATAATAAAAGGCTGCTCCTCCCGTTTTCGTATCAGTCTCACCTGCTTATGTTCATAGATATCCATCAGGTCGGGCAAGAGTTCATCCAATATCTCATCCACCGAGACATCCTCCATCTCGGTATACTGCCCGTTCTCTATACGGGAAAGCAACAGCAGGGACTTGTTCAGTTTTACGGCACGCCCCAGCGTGGCATATATCTCGTCCAGCTGCTCCATTTGCTGTTCCGTCATCCCTTCACTCTCAGCCAGCAGTTCCACTTTTCCCCTCACGATGGCAAGCGGTGTCTGCAACTCATGCGAGGCATTCTCGATGAACTGCTTCTGCTCCTCGTATGCCTTGTAGCTGCGGTTGCCCATATCCAATGCAGCATCGCTCAGCTGGCGGAACTCCCGTATCTTCGTCGGGTTGTCCAATGGAGGCACCTCCTTGCCGGGCTGAATGCAGTGCAGCCAGTCAAGCAACCTATGTAACGGACGGAACACTCCCTTCAGCACCAACTGGATGCCGATGGAAGTACAGATGAGAAACAACAGGAACAGCGCTCCCAGATACCAAAGCATAGCCTCCACCATGTCATCCCGCTCCAAAATGGAAATCATCAGTTTCAACTCATAATATTGCCCGTCGGGCATACGGAAAGCGGTACACATGACACGTACCGGTTCGTCTTCATCCTCCAGTTCGATATAAACCGTAGCATCATAGAACACTTGTCTGTAATGCCGCCCTTCCTCTTCGGATATAGGAGTGAACTTATAGAAAGACATCAACGAGCCTTCCGTTTCGAGTATCGAGGGGTCGTGAAGCGCACTCTCCATCAATATCTCACCGTAATTCTCCAACGTATCGTCCGTCTCATCCACCACCTCGTCAATGATTGCGTAATAGAACAGCACACCCCACACTGCCATCAACAGAAACAGCAGCAATGCAAGTTTGCGGTAGGTGTAGCTCAGCAGCTTCATAGTTCGGAGAGTTTGTAGCCGAATCCATAGACAGCCTTTAATTCTATGGTAGCCTCAGCTTGTTTCAATTTCTTACGCAGATTCTTCACTTGCGAGTAGATAAAATCCAACGAATCCGCCTGGTCTATATTGTCTCCCCACACCGACTCGGCAAGGCTCATTTTATTGATGACCCGGCCGGGGTTGACTACAAAATAATAGAGCAGGTCGAACTCCTTGCGGTTCAGCTGCAAGGGTTTTCCGTTTATCTCTACCTGCCGTTTGTCGGGGTAGAGCAAAAGATTTCCAAGGGTGACGGTCACATCTCCCTTCGCCTGCCGCCGACGTATCAATGACTTGACACGTGCATTGAGTTCTGCCAGATGGAAAGGCTTTGTAAGGTAATCGTCGGCTCCCAGTTCCAGCCCGTCCACCTTGTCGTCCAGCGAGTCTTTGGCCGAGATAATAAGCACACTGTCACTGCGGTGCAGCCGTTTCAGCTCACGCAGCAAGTCCAGACCGCTCCCGCCAGGCAACATGATATCCAGCAAAATGCAGTCGTAATCGTAGTCATTGATTTTATCCAATGCCGAAAAATAGTCGGCAGCGGTCTCTACAACAAACTTTTCTTTCAAGAGCGAAGTGCGGATGGTTTCCCGCAAATCTTGCTCATCTTCTACAATCAGGATTTTCATACCGGCAAAGATGGTCTATAAAACTGGAAACAATCTGGAAAACTATCCACTAATCAATGCTGTCTGTCTGATAGTCCTCCATCAGTTCTTCTTTTGCCATGGAGATTTTCCCGTCAGCCGTAATGGTCAGTCTGATGGGAACATAAAGGTCGGATTGCGGATAGCAGACGCTCGCCGCGTATATGATTCCTTGCGGAGTGGTCTTGTCATAGACCAGCCCCTCAAGAATGGAGTACTTCATGAACTTGGCATCCACCAACGAAGCAAAATTATCTTTGGTGAACACTTTATCCACCACCTGCTTCCCGCCGCACGTGATGCGCAAGGTGATACGGTTATCCACAAATTTCTCCCCCTGCTCGTTTTTCACTATCGGCAGAGATTCATCCGGCCGGCGCACTACAGAAGACTGATACTCTTTTCCCTTATACGTAAAGGATGTTTTTACATCAGACACCTGCATGCGCTGTGGGCCGGCAATTTCTGTACTATCCTGCATCAATACCTGCGTACCGTCTTTCTTATTCTTGTCTTGCGACGAACAAGCAGTGAAGAAAATGACCGATGCACACACTAAAATATAGACTATATTCTTCATCGTTCTGTTTTTTAGTAGTTGACCGGACAAAAATAGTACAAATTGAATGCAATAGAAAATTTATTTTCTTTTAGATTCCATTTTTGCTTTTCTATCCTGCACTTTCTTGCTGTATGCAGCATATTGTTCTTCCGTCATAATCTTCTGGAGTTGTGAATCATAAGCAATACGGGCAGTCTTCATCTCTTCACGCTTCTTTTCCATCTCCGCTTTTTTCTGCGCGCGTTGCTCATCCGTCAATTGATGGCGCTTGCCATCTCTCTTATGATGCTTGTGTGCTTTGGCACGATGCATCGGCATATCTCCCATTTTCTCAACCAATGCCAGATTTGCCTCCAGCAGTTGTTGTTTCTGCGTATCGTTCAAGGAGTACTCTTTCACCATCCGTTCCGTCATGCGCTCGGCACGGACTTTCGGTTCGGGCATTTTATCACTGTGGCGGGCATGTTGTGCCATTGCCATGCCACCCATCAGGAAGGCGGCCATCCATATCAGAACTATTCTTTTCATCATTT
This sequence comes from Bacteroides sp. AM41-16, assembly GCF_003603495.1. Taxonomy (NCBI): domain Bacteria; kingdom Pseudomonadati; phylum Bacteroidota; class Bacteroidia; order Bacteroidales; family Bacteroidaceae; genus Bacteroides; species Bacteroides sp. AM41-16. The sequence continues at coordinate 41,963 of NZ_QTNE01000024.1, forward strand.
TTCTCTTTTTTTAATTAATACCTTATGTTAGTTATACCTATTGTGTTGCAACGTATCTATGACAAAAACAAAAGCGGGAAGTTTAACCGCAACTTCCCGCTTTAACATAATAAATGAGGTTGAAAAGAATATTAAGGTTCGTCCAGATACTGTACGATAAGACTCACCTGCTTCGGCATGAATGTCCGTGTCCTTACATTGTACCCGGTATGCGCCAAGGCTTCATACAGTTCGTGATTCCGTTTTATCCACCGCGTCAGGGTGCGGATGGCGCAACGTGCAGTAGCATTGGGGCAATAGAGGCATGCCAAATCTTTCTTTTTATAAGTCGTGATACGAAAGCCATTTTCTGTTTCCATAGCAGTTTGTCTGATTTTTAAATGATTGATGTAAAGATACGATATTCAAAAGGCGAAGTCAAGTATTTCAAGGAGAATATGAACCTTTTTCTGAGAAAGTTCATATTCTCCTTATTTACAGAATGTTTATCCTAACGGATTTTCTCCCTGGTCGCCATCGGAACCGCCGCCATCCGGATTTGGTTTGGAGCTACCCCCGCCAGAAACGGTGCCGTTGCCCGACCAATCCATCTTCTCTACGCTGGCGCGGGTCAGCATATCCTTAAAGTAGAAGCCCGGGGTGAAGATAATCTTGCGGCGATAAATCGTGCTTGCCTTTACATCTTCCAGCTTGTCCTGGCTCTTGGCGTTGATGCCGGGACGGAAACAGCCGAACTCACCCAGCTGTACCGAAAATCCCTTGTTGATATCCATATTCAAGGTGTCGATCAATCCGTCCAGCACCAACTTCACCACACCGCGAGGCGCCATGCCTATCTTGGAAACCTCGTCGCATAAATCCTTAAAACCTACCACACCCAAAGTTTTCATCTGCGCCACGTACTTTTCCGTTTTTGTCTCGTCAAAACCGAATACTCTCTTTTTTACTTCATAATTCAAAGCCATAGTTTTTTAATTTTAAATTGATTAATAAAAGTCGGTCTTGTTCGCTCGTCAGTCTGCAAAACCAGTTTCTTTGTGACCACGATGCAAAGATACAACGGGCAGAAAACGGGGTGGTGCTTTAACGGAGGTTTAAGGAGGTTTTCGTAGGATAAAAAAGGATATTGGAGAAAAAGAAAGGAACTGATAGACAATGACTAAGAAATTTTATTCCTTAATCATACATTGTTTTTATCCTTTACGGCATCTTTAATTGACAGCGTAAAAAAGTTCAAGTTCTTTTCTCTCTGAATTTGCGCTTGCAAACTCCAAACTCTTTTTTCCCAAAAATGGATAGTGGTAGTTTCGTGAGCCGACAGGACATAGGGCAATGCACCTTCCACATGAAATACATTGACCTTCATCTGTCTTTATGGGGTTCTCCGACGCAATGGCACGTGTCGGGCACTCTTCCTGAATAGGACGGCACGCCTACGACCAACAATTCATCGCGTCCCAATCTCAAACCGGGGGATTAAAACATTACTCGTAATGTCATGTTGGATATTATCGGCGTGCAGCTGCTTGACGATACCCTGCACGATGGCTTTGGTAGTAAATGTAGCACTGAAAAAAAACAGAATGGACTTTATGTATCTCCATAAATCTTAATTTATCCGATTAAATTTCTAATAACCGTAAATTTATTGGTATCCGTTCAAGGTCAGGCAGAAGAAGTCACTGTCATCATACGGATAATCGTATTCGATGGGGAGTTCTTCTTTCTCTATTTTCTTGAATCCGGCTTTCTCATAAAACAGATGTGCTCTGTCCGTATTCTTGGGGGTGTCGAGAATGATTTGCCTCCAGCTTTTTCAATATGCGGAATAACAGCCCTTTATCCATATTGAGCTCACGGGATATGTCCTTTGCATTTCGATTCGGATGCAAATACACATCTTGAATTTTACCTCTTTCTGGCATACACCACACTCGGCCCCATCCCATGCCTCATCAGCACCCCTTCTTCTATAAACCTATTCAAATCGACAACCGCCTGCTTATAACTACGTCCTGCCAGCCGTGCATACTGGGAGCGATTGATGCAGGGATACTGCTGCAAATACTCATCCAGCAACTGCCAGCGCTGCTCCACGCCCAACGCCTCATCGGCAGACGAAGCAGGCGCCGATGCCGATTGCGGACAACGCTCCAACTGCATCTTACCTTTCAAATCCTTATAGAACTCCCTGCCCAGACGGAAATTCAACCCGCGCAAAGCGATGGAGGCAGCACGAAGCTCTTTCTTGTCCGTCGCCTGGCGGGTACAACTCAAAGAGGGGGTGAAGTAACCCAGTTCGCCCAGCTCCACCGTCCAGCCATTGGCAAGGCAGTCGCGCAACTCGTCCATAAAGCCTGCCATCGCTCCTTCCAGCAGGCTGCGGCTGAGGCCGGTGAAAAGATGTACACGCTCGATAAATTCCTTGCGGTCGATGGTGCCCTTGGGGACAAAGCGGGCATAAAGGGATTGTTGCTCGCCGGTCTGGCGGACGTCGGGTTTCTCGAAAAGGTCGTAATACGCACTCATATATATTCTGTTTTTAAATGGTCCTGCAATTCCGTCATTTCTTCTTCCACGGCATTAAGGAGAAGAAATGCTATTCTTTAATCATTCCACCATGGAGAAAATATCATTCCACCACGGAAGAAAAATCGTTCTACCATGGTGGAACGATTTTTTCCACACGATAGAACGATTTAATAGTAGCATACAAATATACTAATCGAAAGGAGGAAAAACAAGAAAATTCCCATAAAAAACATATCTTTACGCTGGAAATGAAACATATAAAAAATACACACCAAACTCACTTTAGAGTCATGAAGAAAATATATCCCAAAAAATGGTTGGAACTGCATCCGTACAAGCAGACAAACAGCGTTGACCAGTACTACGTCGGCATTGCAAACGAAATCCACAAAAGACTTTACTCTTCAACGATAGCCGACGCCTTCGAAGAAGAGGAAAACATACGCTATACAAGCCTCTGCCTCGCCGCATGGTTTGAGGACGTCATCTCCCAGACCGGCATCTGGCAGGCATTCACTGCCGAGTGCCGGAAGCGATACGGAGCCTATCTGCCCTTCTACCCCATCAAAGGCGATTATTTTCCGGATGAAATCAATCTGGAGGACATACGCTTTCTGCTTTGGCACCATATACAATATCTGTGCCGGGGAATAAGCGCCATCAACCCCGAGAATCCCGGAATAGAGCAGACTGCACAAGAGATATACGGACTGCTTGCAGAGGAATACGAAACCGCTCCCGAAAATGAAAGGATGCAGGAATTTCTATACCACTCTGCCATGGGAGAAGAAGACTTCTTCCGCTACCGGGAGATACTGGATTGGTTTCACTACCAATGCTACTTCAACATCGAAAATGTCGCCCAATGCCGGGACGAAGCTGAACGGTTGCTGGATGATGAAAAGATTACTCCCGAAATGGCAGAGACCCTCATATATGCCACACGCACCTCACTGACGTTCAAAGGCCGCCGCAACCTGCTGTCGCTGACCTCACCGGAATGGCTGGCTCTCATCGGAAAAGCCCATCCCGAACATCAGCTTTGGGGCAAGGTGAAGGCACGGGAAAACAGTTGCTATCTGCTGGAGAAAGAAGACGATGAATTTCTGTACGTCAAAGATTTGTGCAGTGAGGACGAAGGCGAATTCAAGATAACCAAGAAGTCCTTGAACCTTTCGGCCATCCGTAGCCGAGAGGCAGGGAAAAGCACCCTTATCTGCGAACTGATTTATTTTGGCAACGCATGGTGGCAGTGCGGCATGCTTCTCGAAAACAAGTACGACCAGAAAATGGCGGAATATGTGGACGACTTGACGAAACAGAAAGAAAAGACGAATGAAAAGGCAACATTCCATGATTTCATAAAAGCATCCGGCGGGAAATCTTTTGTATTCTGCCAATCGCAAGAGGAAATCTCTGATTTTCTGCTGAACAAGATGGGATACGGCTTGAAAGAAGACCTGGACATACCACGCATACATACAGAAACCGGAGCCATGCTGATGGCCAACCCGCACACCGGCCTACATATCCAATTCAAGCTGTGCGAATGCATCAAATCTCCGGACAACCCCAATTATAATAAGGAGGAAGCAGAGAAAAACGCCATTATGTTCATCGTCAACCCAGACATTATCCCTTACCAACTGAGTTGCATCCTGCAAGACGAAGGCATGCTTCCGGATGCTTATCTGAACAGTTTGCAAGGAAAAGAATACGGACAAGAGTTCATACGCAAGAATGCACACTTCCTGACTGATTATTTCCATTATCGGTGTCGGGAGAAAGACTTTGATTAGTTGAAAATGGGGGGTGAATACCACTTTTGACACATTTCCAACTACCAATTATCATAGTGCTTTCCAGAACTTCTGGAAATCCTTATACCGTCCGTAGCACACTAACTGGTCGCCGGCTTGTATCTGGTCATTTTCCGGCAGTTCGTTCAGTACATTGTGTTCCACATACGAGACGCCCAGGCAATTCTTCAAAGTCTCGGCACGTTTCAAGGCGAGCATCTTCAGGCCAAACTCCTTATCGAGATTCAATTCATTGGCATAATAGCCAATGAACTTGTCCGGAACGGTGAACTTGACTACATAATAATCCGGTGCCACGCGGAAGGTCTCCATATCGGCACCGAATTCCAGCAACTGTACCAGTCCGCGTGCGGCATCCTCCTCGGGAGTAAGAATGCGTTCCAGCTCAAAAGCCTCGAGCACGGAACGGTGGACAGCGTCAATGGCGCGGGCATAGATATGCTGCACCTTCTTCTGCTTCAGCAAAGCCACTACACGGATGGATGCACCGAAATTCTCGCCGATGGCAACAATCACCACGTCCACACTGTTCAGCGGCAACACGGACAACGCCTGCTCGTCCGTAGCGTCGATGACAAAGGCTGTAGCAATCTTTTCCTTCAGACTATCTACCCTGCCGGCGCTCACGTCCGCACCTATCACTTCGTGCCCCAGTGCAGAAAGCTCCTCTGCCAGCACGTGACCATAATTCCCTAAACCGATAATAATATACTTCATCTTATTTAATTGATTATAATCTGACCACTCGGATACTGATACTTCGTATGCTTCTTCTGCTTGATGATGCCAAGCATCAGCGTAATCAGTCCCACACGCCCCACAAACATCAGCAGTGCCACCAGCAGCTTGCTGTCGTCTCCCAACCGCGGGGTAAGGTTCAAACTGGACCCCACCGTGCTCAATGCCGACACACACTCGAAGGTAATGGCCAAAAGCGACGTACCCGGCTCCAGAATGCTGATGATGAAAATAAACAGCAACAAGACGCCGAACGACATCACCACCGTGGCATTGGAACGACGGATGGAATCGTGTGACAGCTCACGACCAAACACCTCTACCCGTTCCGTGCCGCGCAACACAGCCACCAGATTCAGCACCACTACCGCAAAGGCATTTACCTTGATACCGCCTGCCGTAGACTGTGAACCGCCTCCCACCCACATCAGAAACAGATATATAAGCAATGTCTGTACCTCCAAGCCTGCCAAGTCCACACTGGTAAAGCCTGCCGTACGGGGACACGTGGCATTGAAAAACGCCTGCGTCCACTTGTCGGCCACCGACATGCCGGCGAAGGCGGCATTCCACTCAAAGACAGCAATGCCCACCGTGCCCAGTACCAGCAGCAGGAAGGTGACTATCAGTACAATCTTTGTATTCAGGTTGTACAGATGGTAAAAACGCTTGCCGTCCCAATGCCACGTACGCAGAAAGTGCCACAGACGACGCAGATGGTAAAGAATAATATCCTTGAAATTCACCAGTATGGGGAAACCGATACCCCCCAAAATAATCAGCAGAGATATATAGATGAAGAACGGATTGTGCCCCGTCATCACCAACGGATTACCCAGATTTCCGGGCAACGTGGAGAATCCCGCATTGCAGAAAGCGGAAATGGCATGAAAAGCGGAAAAGGCCAGCTCTTCTTGAAGGTCCATCCCCATCGTCCCGTGGATGTCTCCCCAGATAGCAAGCATCCCTATTCCTTCAATCACCAGCGTAAAGGCCAGAATATAGACCAGGGTGGAGAGCAAGGAATTCAAGGAATTGGAACTCACCATGTCGCGCACCACCAACTGATTGTACAACGAGGTATTACCCATGAAGAACATGGCAAAGAAGCTCGTCAGTGTCATCACTCCCAGACCGCCTATCTGAATCAGCAGAATGATTACCACAAAACCGGTCGGGGTAAAAGTGGACGCCACATCGACAGACGTCAGCCCCGTGACGCACACCGCACTGGTGGATATGAACAGCGAGTCGACCCACGATATGCCGTTCGTCGTGCAGCGCGGCAACATCAACAGCCCCGTGCCTATCATTATGATTATCAGGAAACTTGCAGCCAGAATAAGCGAAGGGTTCGTACGCCGCCCCAACAACCGTACCAGCCCGTTGGAAAGGCTGAAAAAGGAAAACACCAGCAGCAGGACAAGATGATAGGCCTTGCCATGCAGAAATTCCCAGAACTGCAAGATGGCGCCCTCCTCCTCCGGACGATGGAAAATGACCGGGATAAGGGTCAGATAGAGCAGAATGGTCAGTATCCAGGTGAGCTTACTGAAGGTGCGCCGGGTATCCTTGTATTCCAGCAAAATGCGAAGGGTGACATCTACCAGAAAAACAATCCACACCCCATGGTACAAGCGTTGGAGCTGATGCGCCTCGACCTCTGAAATCGTAAAGCCATGCTCATAGACCACGCCGACAATCAGCAGGATGGAGGCCAAATAAGTGATGGAAGTCATTACTCCCACTGTCATCCGTACGTAAGGGTGAATCCATTTATTTTGATACAAAAGGAATTTATGATAAATCTTCATAAATGCATCGATTAATGAAACGCGGCAAACTTAGACAAATATACCTTGATATACAAAAAACAAAAGGAAAAAGAAATTGGTTCAAAAATAATAGCTACATTTGGGCATTGAATTATTAATAATTTTAACCACTATGAGCAACAAAAAGAAAAGATTCATTCTCCCGGAAGAGGAAATCCCACAGTACTGGTATAACATACAAGCCGATATGGTGAACAAGCCCATGCCACCGCTTCACCCCGGCACCAAGCAACCGCTGAAAGCAGAAGACTTGTATCCTATCTTTGCCGAGGAACTCTGCCGCCAGGAACTGAATCAGACCGACACGTGGATTGAAATCCCCGAAGAGGTCCGCGAAATGTACAAATACTACCGCAGCACTCCGCTGGTGCGCGCTTATGGATTGGAGAAAGCGCTCGGCACACCGGCACATATCTACTTCAAGAACGAGAGCGTCAGCCCGATGGGCTCGCACAAGCTGAACTCCGCCATCCCGCAGGCATACTATTGCAAGCAGGAGGGAGTGACTAACGTGACCACCGAAACCGGTGCCGGACAATGGGGAGCTTCCCTGGCATATGCCGCCCGCCTTTTCGGGCTGGAAGCTGCTGTCTATCAAGTGAAAATCAGTTACGAGCAGAAGCCCTACCGCCGCAGCATCATGCAGACATTCGGTGCGCAGGTTACCCCGTCTCCCTCCATGTCTACCCGCGCCGGAAAAGATATACTGACCGCCCACCCCAACTATCAGGGCTCGCTGGGAACAGCCATTTCCGAAGCCATAGAGCTGGCACAGACCACTCCCAACTGCAAATATACCCTCGGCTCCGTATTGAGCCACGTGGCCCTGCACCAGACCGTCATCGGACTGGAAGCCGAAAAGCAGATGGAAATGGCGGGTGAATATCCCGACACCGTCATCGCCTGCTTCGGAGGAGGTTCCAACTTTGGCGGTATCGCCTTCCCCTTCATGCGCCACAACATCCTCGAAGGAAAGAAAACACGCTTTGTCGCCGCCGAACCTGCCTCATGTCCGAAGCTGACACGCGGCAAATTCCAATACGACTTCGGAGACGAGGCCGGATACACTCCGTTGCTGCCCATGTTTACACTGGGACACAACTTTGCCCCTGCCAATATCCATGCCGGCGGCCTACGCTATCACGGTGCAGGTGTCATCGTATCACAACTGCTGAAAGACGGTTATATGGAAGCGGTGGACATCAAGCAGCTCGAATCATTCGACGCCGGTTGTCTGTTTGCGCAAGCAGAGGGCATCATCCCCGCCCCCGAGTCCTGCCATGCCATTGCCGCCACCATCCGCGAAGCAAACAAATGCAAGGAAACGGGTGAAGAGAAGGTGATTCTGTTCAACCTTTCCGGTCACGGACTTATCGACATGGCATCCTACGACAAGTATTTGTCCGGCGATTTAGTGAATTACGAGCTGACGGATGCCGACATCCAGAAGAATCTGGACGAGATAGGCAATCTGGCTTAATAGATATTCGCCATACTGACAAGCGGTTCATAGAGTTTCTCTATGTCCTGCGAGTCCATCTCAATCTGTACCTGGTCCCCCGGAATCAAACGAGTTCCTGCGGGGACCAGATTTTTTCCATCCCGATGTACATTGATGATGGCGCAACGTTCCGGCAGGGACAGTTCGTCCACCAGTTTCCCGTCCAGATAAGAATCCGTCATAATCTCCACCGAAAGCGTATAGCGTTTCTCTTCTTTAAAATCGGGAGCATGAATCATATCTTCATAGAGGGAGACGTTGGAAGGCTTCATTTGCAGAAGTTCCGTAAAATAGTAGGTCAACCCGCCAACAACCACCGAAGGGTAAAAGACCTCAAAATGCCCCGTAATCTCCGTAATCAGCACAATGGCCGTGAGCGGTGTACGGACCACGGCCACCAGAAAAGCCGACATGGAAACAAGCATGATATAACTGACATTCTCTTGCCCGATGACACCGTACCTCACTCCTACCAGACCGACAATCTGTCCCAACAACCCTCCCGTAACCAGCGTCGGAATGAAACTGCCGCCCGGCAATCCGGAAGAGACAGAGAAAACGGAAAAGACGAAATGCAGCAACATGACAGCCGTCACCCACATAATCTGCGTACTGCCGTTCTGTGCCTGGGCCAGCAGAAACTGCTCCCCGCCTCCAGTCAGATTGACCTGCATCAGCGAAATGATGTAGGCCACCAGCACCAGATATAACATCTTGACATACGCCGGAGAATTGACTTTGGCATACACATGCCTGAAAGCATTCATGGTGGAGGAGTAGAACTTCCCGCATACGGAGACAATCACCGCCAATATCAAGAAATACTTCATCTGGACAAAGAAGGCGAAAACCGGTTCCGTTACTTCTATCAGATGGTAAGGATTCACAGGAAAGACCATGCTTGCCACGGCTCCTGCCACAACACCCGCCAGCAAGGTAGTGATGGCCGTCTTAGGGGCATCGAAGCGTTCAATGGATTCTATTACAATGAGCGAGGAAGCCAGTGGCGCTGCAAAAGCCGCAGCGAGCCCCGCTCCCGCCCCGGCTGCCAGCAACTGTTTCTGTTCGCCTTTCAGGATATGAGTCCAGCGAGATACCAGGCTACCCACATAAGAGCCTATCTGCACGGAAGGCCCTTCGCGCCCCAAAGACAACCCCGCCGAGAAGGACAGAATGCCCCCTACAAACTTGGATACCATCTCGATGAAAGGATGCCGGTAAGTGATGCGCCCGTTAATCACGCCGCGTGTCTGCGGAATACCTCCCCCGCCGATAAGCGGCATTTTCCCCACGAGCCACATGACGAAGACGAGAATGCCCCAAGAAAACAGAAAGAGTGGAATGTGCCAGTACCAGGCCGGATGCGAAGCGAAGAAACCACTGCGGAGGTGGAACAGATAATAGAGAAGATAGTGATAGGGCACAGCGACCAGTCCCGTCAGCAAACCGACGAACATGCTGACGAAATACAACCGAGCATCCACCAGCTTCAACTTCCAGATGTGCCAGCCGCGTACTGTTTTCCAGTTCTTGACCCTCGTCCAAAGACGTTCTGCCTTATCCCATAGTTCCATAACAAAACAACTCCCGTTAACTTGCGCTTTACAACAACAAGCAACGGGAGTTGTTTTATACAGAAACATTATTTACCAAAATCTGTTCTTTGCAGGATTATACTCAAATCCCACGAGCTTCAATTTTCGTACAATGTCCTCTTTCTCCACGTTCATATCCTCGCAGAGCGCGTCCAGCGAAGGATAGAAATCACGCAGTTTCATGTTGATGAAGCTGTACAGCATCACCGGGTCCTCAGGTAATCTCATAGTTACAATCTTTAAATTTAAACTAATACCGGGGACAAAATTACAATAAAAAAACAAAATAGAGATAATTTTAGTGTAGAATATACAACCTACCCACCGCAAACGATTGAGGGCCATGTTTACGGAGCTTCCGTCTGCTCTATCTTCAGGGAGACCTTCTCGATAATCTTTCCAAGCTCCTCTTCCAGCGGAATCACATTGAAGTCGCCCCAGAAATCGGCGTCATACTTGAAGTCGGTTTCAGAGAAGACGGTATGCACCGGCAACCGTTCCGCACGCGGGAAGCGCGTCACGTTCTCCCCGTCAATCCGGCAGGTCACCATCTCGAACCAGGTATACAGAGTGGGATTACTGAAGAGCATGCGTTTTCTCTTCATCTTGAAGTAAAGGTCGCCACGGATGTGGTGGACATAATAGGTACCGTTCCAGGGTTTGTATGAGACGGTATAGACAAGTTTCTCCGTTGTCAGCCTGATTTTCGGAGCCTGGCGTATCACGAAAAGCCGTGTGGCGGCCTTCACATACCGGGGATGAATCTCGAAGCGGGCACGCAGCAAGGCGCTGTTCTCCGAGTCTATATAGAGTTCTCCGCAGAACAAAGGCTCCTTTACCCCACGTTTCTGCTCAAAATAGACGACGTTGGCAGTACGGTCGTCCACCGATACGATGTCGCCCGAAGTATAGGTATAAAGTTCCTCGCCGGATTCCAGCAAGAGGAAGTCGGGAAGATTCTTCATGATGTCCAACTGCAGACACGCCTCCACCCCGGAGCTGATTTTGGCAAGCACACTGTCCGTCTGCTCCCGGTTGTCTATCTTGCTCATCTTGAGCAACTTCACCTGGTCCTTCAGTCCGGGCTCCATCGTGGGCGATTTGTAGACCTTGAAAACCGCCTCCGTCAGGCTTTGGAACTTGTTCTTCAGTTGTACGCCTTCCCGGTAGAAGGTGGTCAGATAGACCGGAGAAGTGGAGCAGTTCCTATCCCGGTGCTCTATCATCTCGCGAAGCAGCTTTTTAGGCTCCACCAGGCGGATAAGCACTTCTTGTAAGGAAATGACTTTCGGCTCAAGGCTCAGAACATTGCTGCGTCCTTCCAAAGCAGAGGCTTCCACCGTTTGCCCCACATAACCCAGATGGGAGAAGGAGAGCATGCAGCGCCTCAACGAGTCGGGCAGGTTGAGCCGGAATTCACCGTTCTGGTTGGTAATGTTACCCAGTGAGGTTCCTTGTGCGATGACCGACGCACTGACGACGGGCTCTCCCGTCTCCTTGTCCAACAGGATTCCGGCAATGGTGGAATACGCCGGTCGGGGCGGCAGGAGTACCGTTTCTTCCATACTCTTCCTTTCTGCCGCCCGTGTTATCAATATATGGTTGCCTAATACCTTCAATTCGAGGTTCCGACTGCCGGTTATCCTATGAATGGCCTGTCTCACGGAACACTCCTGCTTCCTAACCCTCACTACTGAGTCGTTATGGATGACCTTGCTGTCATAGATAAACAGATAGCCGGACTGCTCCGAGACTTTCCCCAACAGCGCATAAACCGTTCCCTTCATTCCGGGCAGCCGGACGATGCGGTCCAGCACATCGCCTCCGTCCGCTCTTGCACTGCCCGCCAGGAAGAAAATGAAGAGTGAAAAATGGAGAATGAAGCATTTCATTGAATTCATTGTTCCGACAATATCAGTCTATTGCCCTGACGTGTACACTTCAAGTCGAACGTCCAGCATATCAGCTCGGCCACAGACTCCGGGGAGTTATTCGAAAATTCGACCGTCAGCCGCCTTTTGCCCAGGGTTGGCGACGCGGCTTCTATCTGCCAGCCGGCAGACTCCTTATTGATAGCACGCAGCACATCCTCCAGGCACTCGTCCTTGAAACGGATGTTGCTGGTGTAACGGTCAAAGAGCTCCGGATTCTCCGTCTCGCTGACGAGCAGACTGCCCCCCTGCAAGATAACCGTTTCTCCCGCCTCTACAAAGACCGTCTGTTCCTCTTGTTTCAGCAGCACCTTCACCTTCCCGCGCTTCACGGACAAGCTGAAGGGGGCCCCTTCATTGCTCCTGACATTGAAAGCCGTGCCCAGCACCTCCACACGCACCCTCGCCGTCTCAATCGTAAAAGCCTGCTCGGGTTTCTTTGCCACATCGAAGAAGGCTTCACCCTGCAGGTTCACTTCCCGCTTGTCTTCCGCAAAATGTTCGGGATACTTCAGCGTGCTTTCCTGCGCCAGATATACCACCGAACCGTCTTCAAGGGTCTTGACCAGTGTGGGCTTCTCCCGGTTCTCCTCCGTCAGCAAGCTACGACTGTCCCCACCTTGTTCCGGTACGGCCCACCATGCGGCAAAACATACGATTCCGGCAATCACGGCTGCCGCAACGCTCCCCCACTTGAGGTAAAGCCTGCGGTGCATTGCCGGAGCATGTTCCGCATCTGCCGGCAGCAGGCAGTCCGTTTCGAAGCGGGCATAAAGCCGTACCCATGCCTCGTCGGTCCTTGTCTTCTTTTTATCTACTTCCATCATTGTGTCCGGATATAATTATCAATTTCATTTCGTAAGGTTCGGAGTACCTTGGTCATTTCCGCTTCCACCGTCTTGACGGACAACGAAAGCGACAAGGCAATCTCTGCATATTTCTTCCCCTCCATGCGGTGCATCCTGAAAATCTGCTGCCGGCGCCGGGGCTGCTTGTCGAGCGTATGCCGGATGAGAGTCCGTAGTTCCTCGTACTCCAAATGCGCGTGGGGGTCGGACGAATAGCCCGGCCCGGACTCCGTACGGACAGATGCCCGATAGCGCTCCTTGACCTCCTGATGCTCACAAAACTGCACGGCTTCATTCCTCACAGAACGGTAGAGATAGCTTTTCACGGACTGGAATACTTGTAACCGCTCCCGGTTCTTCCACAGCACGTAGAACAGCTCCTCCACAATTTCCTCGGCAGACGCCGTATCACCCGTGATGCCCGCAGCATACCAGCAAAGAGGGGAATAATACCGGCGGAAGATTCCTTCGAACGCCTTTATATCGCCCTCCTTTATTCTGGCCAGTATCATCAGTTCGTCCAGCATACACGGTGTTTTTTCTCGGTTGCTCCAAATATAAGGAAAACTATCAGATAATCAATTGGATTGTTTCCGCAATTTGCTGACTGCATTCTCCAGGGATTCCGTAGGTTCTATGATATTGTAGTTCCTCCAGAAGTCTTCGTTCCAGTACTCATCCACCAGGTCGTAGAATACCTGCTTCCGTTTGAAGGTGTTCTTGTTGGAGATGCCGGAGAGAGGGCTTTCCGTCCTGTCGGTCACCACCATTTCAGAGAAAGCGGTGTAGCTGGAGGAGAACAGCCTTTTTTTCCAGTCGCATTTAAAGCGGATGACATTCCGTATATAGTTCAGGTAAGTCTTGGCCCCCTGCTGCTTGTAGGTCACCAGATAGGTGACTTCCTGCGGGCGGAACCGTAAGCCGACGGGCTTCTTATGCAGAATGGCCTCCACTGCCTTCACCCGGTTTGCCATGTCCAGGCCAAACTCGGCACGTGTAAAGGAAAGCCGTTCGTAGTCTATATACAGTTTCCCGATGAACAAGGCATACATCAGGCTGACCCGCGGACGGAAGCTGACCACATACTGCATGCGGTTATCCAAATTGACGGGGTCCTCCATACGGAATTCATAATAGTCCAGATTGTCCGTGCTCAACAGCGCATCGCCATTCTTCACAATGTCCAGATAAAGGGACAAATTGGGGCCTCCCACCACTTTCACAGCCAGCGTGTCACTCTGCTTTTGGCTCAGCAGGCGGCGGCCTTTCAGCAGCTGCACCTTGTCGCGGTCCACATCGCGGGAGTTATAATCCGTCTTATAGACATCCATCACTGCCTCGGACACGCTGATATAGCGGCGGCGCTTCTGCACGGTTTCCCGATAGAAGGCGGTCAGCATGTTGTCATTGCCAGAATAGTTTACTGGAATTTTCTTGATGGCCTCTTCCACTATGACGCGGGGATTATTGCCATAGACCACAATCTCGCTCAAAAGATTGGGAGCCGGTATCATCCAGATGGTCAGCCCGCCCGTTTTTTCAAGTTCTTCCAGAGAGAGGTGTGTAGTGAGATAGCCGATATGGGAGACTTCCAGTCCACGGAAAGCTTCCGCTTCCGCTACTTTCAAGGAGAATGTGCCGTCGGCATTGGTCACCGTTCCGATATTGTTGCCGACAACAGAGACGTTCACGTTTTCGAGTTTCTTCCTGCTGTCCTTATTCTTGACCGTACCGGTGATGACGAGCTCGTTCACTGCCGCGTCCTGCGCCATCAACGGGGTGATACCCGAAGATAAGAATGCAAACAAACACCCAAGTGTAAATCCTACAAAGTTTTTCATAAGGCATGTTTTTAAGGGGTTTCTATTAATAAGAGCGGTGAGAAAGATAAAACCCTATGGAATGGAGAGAAAAACACCAAAAAAGTAGTACGTTGATAATCAGAGAGAAATTTTGCCAAGACATTGCCATAGGTTTGGCAAAACTTTGCCATGCCTATGGCAAAAGTTTGCCAACGCGGTGGCAAAGTCTTGCCAATAGTAAGGCAAAACCTTGTCAAACTGTTGGCAATAGCTTAGTTGAATTGTTGGGGCTTCCGCTGGCTCAGAATAACGTAGATGATGACCGGCGCACCGATAATGGGCGTGACGGCATTCAAGGGGATAATACCCGCTTCGCCGGGCAAGACGCAAATCAGATTGCAAAGCAGTGCCACTGCACCGCCACTCAGGATGGTGACCGGCAATAGGGAATTGTGATTGGTTGTCCCCAATATCATGCGGGCCACATGCGGCACGGCCAGGCCGATAAAGGCGACCGGACCACAGAAGGCGGTGGTGACAGCCGTCAAGAGCCCGGTGATAATCAAAAGCCAGTTGCGCACACGGCGGATATTTACACCTAGATTTTCGGCATAGCGCTCTCCCAGCAACAAGGCGTTCAGGGGCTTTATCAACAATAATGAGCCGAACAGTCCCACAATGGTGACCAGCGCAAAGGCCGGCATCTGCTGTAGGGAAACTCCACCGAAGTTGCCCAGCCCCCATATCATATAGGACTGCACCCCCTCTGCCGTAGCAAAGAAGTTCAGCAGGGCAATGGCCGAAGAAGCGATGTAGCCTATCATGATACCCGTTATCAGCAGCATGATATTGCTCTTTATCAGCGTGGAAAAGAAAAGGATAAGTACCATAATCAGCATGGCTCCGATAAATGCGCCAAGCAGTACGGAGAAGAAGCCGGACAGACTGAACACCCCTGCCGTGATGCTGCCGCCAAACAGCAGCATGACGAAGGCCACTCCCAGACTTGCCCCGGCGTTGATGCCCAGAATGGATGGTCCTGCCAGCGGATTCTTGAAAGCCGTCTGCAACATCAGTCCGCAGACAGCCAATGCGCCACCGCAAAGCAGCGCCGTCAGCGCTTGGGGCAAACGGGATTCCCAAAGGATGAAGCTCCAGCTTGCCTTCTCCCCCTCTCCACCGAGCAGGATACGGAAAACATCGGCAGGCGGAATCGAAACCGACCCCACCAGCAGATTGCCCGCAAAAAGCAATAAGATTACTACTCCCAGCCCGATACCATATTTCCAGCCTTTACTCATAGTTACATTATTTAGCACACAGAGACACGGAGGCACAGAGTTTTCTATTACTTTCACAAAAGTTCCGTATCTCTGTGTTCATCACTCCTTCAGTCTGCAAAAATAGCGCAAACCTCCCAAATCTCCTATTTCGGGATGCAGAATCTGTATCAGGTCGGATAACAAATAATCGGGACGGAACGGAGTCTCCTCGTAGAAAGGAACTTTCGCCGTATTACAACCATAGACATTCCGGGTCTTGAAAGCCTTGAAACCGGTGTAGCCGATATAATCCGCCTCCAAATCAGCATAGCTCATGTCGCGGTCACGGTTGTACTTCACCAGCCAGACGTCGGCATCGCCCGCCTTGTCGAAAACGGTCTCGAAAGCCAGAGGAACAGAACCGCTGTGGGTATCGTCGGCAAAAGCGTAACGCCCGCAAGCATCCTGAAAAAGCCTTCCTATAGTGCTACGCCCTCCCGGAGCGTACCATGCCGAGCCGCTTTTCAACTCGCTGACAATGGACAGTGAGGTGGAGGAAAGCTTTGCACGCATCTTGAGGCGCCGGTAGCAGCTATCCACCTCGGCAAACAGACTGTCGGCTTGTGGCGCAGCCCCGAAGAGCAGCCCGTAAAAACACATCCATTCGGCACGGCCCAAAGCGGAAGTTTCCATATAGTCGGCACATTCGATGATGGGAATATCCAGTTTCTCGATACGGCCATAACCACCACTGTTCTCGAACGGAGATAGAAGAATGGCATCGGGATGCAGGTCGATGATACGTTCCATATCGGGATTCATACCATCGCCGCAATCGACAATGATACCCCGACGGCAAGCCTCGTGCACGGCCGGCAGCTTAATGTACTTCAGGTCGCAAACGCCGCCGATACTACTGAACACGCCCAGATTATCCATCAACCCGCAATGTACGGAAGAGTAAATGACCGATTTGGAGAGCGGGGTACGCACCACGGTACCTTCCGGAAGATGTGCCGGGAGTTCACGGTCTTTAGGAACCAGGATATAGGTATGCAGCGTGTGCAACGTATCCCAGGGATTGCGCAGGGTGGCAAGGGTATAGTCGGGATAGGACACTAAGGTAAGGTTCTCCGCATAACGTAAGGGAATGGTGTCACCGTCGGGCAAAGCAGAGGCAGTCTTGCCCCTTCCCCCGCAGGAGAAAAGAAGCAAGACTGCGAGTATGCAGATAAGAAAGCTGTTCCTTTTCATCGACATTAATTAAAGAAAACAGCGGAATTAGGATTGACACCTCCTGCATCGAACTTTTCTATGAACGTACCGTCTTTCTTGAAACGGTAGATGGTACCGTTCGTAATGAAATCGGAAGTACTGATATAAATATCACCGTCATTGTCGTTTATTGTCAACATATGCAATGTACTCGATACAAGTTCAGCAGGAGCATCTTTCAGGAAAGAAGCATTATTCATCTGTCCCGTCTTGATGTTGTAAGTAAAGAAAGTGTTGACAGTTGTAACCGGTTTAGTACTCCAGTCCGTCATTGAATTCACCAGATACAATATATCATTATTGGCAGCCATATAAGTGGCATTGCCTATCTTGGTAACCTTGTTGCCTTTGGCCGGCTCAATCATCTGCAGCACATAGCCCTCTGCAGAAGAATAATCATCAGAAATGAGGAACACTTTGTCGTCCTCTTCCAGCATTTGTGTATTGGGATTGGAAGCCACTGTCAATGTTTCCTTTAGTGTGAATGTTCGCAAGTCTATCACTTTAACATCATTGTGATAAGTATAGTCAGCAGTACAACTATTCGAAACATAAAGCATGTCCTCACAGATTGCCACACCTTCCAGATTGTCACCAAGTCCGGTCAATTTATCCACTACCTCCAACGTTGTCGCATTGATTTTAGCCACTGCTCCTCCCCAAAAGGAAGCATAGATATACCCATCCTCAGCATCTATATAGCGAATACCAGCACTGAGGTCGTTGTCGCCTACGAACGAAACACGTTTCAACTCCACACCTGCAGCATTCAGCTTGGTCAGATAATTAGAGCCATAAACGGCTATATATATTTCATCTTCATACTCAATCATGCTCTGACCAAGGTCACCCAACTTGGCATTGTTTTGGGTCTTGTAGATATCACTGATAAAATCCGCATCCTTATTGGGTGCATAAAAGGCAAGTCCTGCATTGTTGGCCCCTTGAGAGCCTTCGTTCAGAATATAGACACGCGTCTGCGGCAGTGTCACCTTCGACCCGTCATCATCCAGAGAATCATCGTCGTCGTCACTACAAGATACCAAAGAGGCACCCAAAGCAAGCATGCAGAGCATACCGAATAATAAACTTCTTACTTTCATAATCACTGTTGTTATTGTTTATAATTATTTCTTATTGTTTATAAATGGCTGACTCAAAACTTAAAGGTCCCCGTCAGCCGCCACGAACGGCCCGGCATAGGATAATATTTTATCACGTCATACTGTTCATCGGTCAGGTTTATAATCTCAGCCTGCAACCGGAGTCGGCAACTGCCCAAAGCAAACTCATGAGAGAGGCTCATCGTATGCTCCCAATACCCCTCAATCTCATTCTCCGGAAGGTTCTGCGACAAATAGTAGCGTTTTCCCACTCCCACCACCGAGTAGCCCACATTCACCCACGGCGTTTCCACAATGGCAGACGCATTTCCGCTATGGAGAGGGGTATAAGGCAATTGGTCTTTATAGTTCTTGGCATCGGCATCGGTCAGGTCAATGGCCTTCTGCCACGTATATCCGCCCGACATAACCAGTTTTATTTTTTTTGTCAAGGGTACAGTGGCGGCCAAAGTGGCATCCACACCTGCGGCATGTACCTTGCCGTAGTTTGCCATCTTCCACGCATAGGTGGTGGGAAAAGCCACAATCTTATCCGTCACATCGTTGTAGTAACCGTCGAGCGTAACGGAGATATAGTCGAACACAGACAATCCGGATTTGCTCCATGTGATACCGACATTATATTCGTCTGCCTTCTCGGGTCGCAGATTACGGTTGCCCAGCCGGTAGTAATAGAGGTCGTTGAAAGTGGGCAGACGGAACGTACTCTTATACATCAACCGGAAATACAGCGACTCGTCCTGCCAAGGCTGCATACTGACTGATAAAGAGGGGGCAAAGCGATGGAAGTCATCGGGGACCGTACCTTTCTCGGCATGCTCCGAAGTGGCAGTATGCACCAGCGAAGCCGTGGCCGTGAGCCATCCTTGCCGGTAGCGTGCATTGAAGGCACTGATGGAAGTATATCTTGTAGGGAAAGGACATTCCGGCAAACTGTTGCGCAACTTGTTTATCACCCCATCCTGCGCCAACGAAAGGGTCAAAGCTTCCAAAGGACGGTAGAGAACGGTCGCGGAAATATAATATTCGTCTTGCCGGTGATTTTCCCGATAATATCCGTCGGCATATTCCTTGCCCTCATCCTTATATTGGTTCCAGCCATGATTATACTTTGCCTGTGCCTGCAAACTCCACCGGGGCGAAAAATGCTTCCTATAACGTGCCTGCACAAAAGTATTCTCATCCCAAAGCGTTTCATCGGAAAGGGGATTATAGAGCGTAACCGCCCCTGGAAGTCCCCGGCGGGAATAGAAGTAATAACCCTTCACATCCAGTTCGCTGTCATCCTTGAAAGTATGATAAAAGGTAGCTTCGCCCTGCCAGGAATAGATGCCGGAGTTGTTACGTTTCTCTTCCGTCACGTATTTCCCATTGACCAGCGTGAAAGGGTAATTACCGTCTGCCCTCATATAACCGGCATCTACCGCCACGCGTGTACGGCAGCCCAGTTTCTGCCACCAGCGCAGCGAGGGGCTGACCATGCCGAACGACCCTCCGCGCACCCGTGCCTGAAAAGCGGCATTGCGCCCGTCATCAAAATGAGGTTTTTCCGTCTCTATGCCCAGCACACCGGCCGACGCATACAAGCGGGCGGACTGTAACAAGTCCTCCGACTGCCCGATGGCGAGCGAAAGCATGGAAACATTGTCCAGCGAAAAACGCCCGATATCTATCTGCCCTGCCTGACAATTGCTCACCGCCACCCCGTCATAACTGACAGCTGTATGGGCTGCTCCCATATTGCGTATGGAAACCGTTTTCAGTCCTCCAATGCCTCCATAGTCCTTTACATTGGCTCCGGCAAAACGGCGTACAGCATCTGCCATATTCTGTATTCCCAGCTGGCTGATATCCTGCCGTGACATTGTCTGTATGGGTACGGCAGAAGTCACTTTATTGGGCGACCTGCGTGCTGTCACTGTCACTTTCTCTATCTGATGCACTTTCCCCGTAATCGTATCTCCCCCCACCTCCTGGGCAGAGAGCCGGAGTATACTTGCACCCAATGAAACAGCACAGACCAGTAATACCTTAGTCCTTCCTGACATAGAATAAATGAAGATTATCTTAAACCATTTGCGCACTGCCCACTTTCCTCGAATGGACAATTTTTCGACTTTGTTTTGCAGGTCTTCTGACTCGTTCCCGGTACATCGCCTTCCCGTTCTTTCCGAAGAACAGTGGCACAAGTATGATACACCGAGCATGGAACTCACAGCAGCGGGACTGTTCGGGACTTTCACCCGATTCCCTTTTCATCCGCTTCTCCGGATAGAGAACGCGGAACAAAACGTGGACAAAGATAGGATAAATAAAAGAAGTTTCAGTAAACAATAAAACGAATATTACCGTTTTAACAGTCATTTTTTTAACTTTGTAACATAATAACCCCAAAATCGAGTTGCCATGAAATATAAGTTATTGGTTCTTGATGTAGATGGAACGCTACTCAATGATGAAAGAGAAATTAGTAAAAGGACATTAGCTGCTCTGCTAAAGGTCCAGCAAATGGGAGTGCGCATAGTTTTGGCATCCGGTAGGCCGACTTATGGACTGATGCCACTGGCCAAAACCCTCGAACTCGGCAATTATGGAGGGTTTGTTCTCTCCTATAACGGTTGCCAGATAATAAAAGCACAGAACGGAGAAATATTGTTTGAACGACGCATCAATCCGGAAATGCTGCCTTATCTGGAAAAGAAAGCCCGCAAGAACGGCTTTGCCATCTTCACCTACCACGATGATACCCTCATTACGGATAGTCCGGACAATGAATATATAAAGAATGAAGCCCTGCTAAACAATTTGAAGATAATCAGGGAAGATGAATTCTCTACTGCCATAGACTTCGCACCTTGCAAGTGCATGCTGGTGAGTGACAAGGAAAAAGCTCTGATAGGGCTGGAACAACATTGGGAAAAACGCCTGGCAGGTACTCTGGATGCTTTCCGTTCCGAGCCTTACTTTTTAGAGGTGGTGCCCTGCGGAGTCAATAAAGCGAATACGTTAGGCGCCCTATTAGAGCATTTGGGAGTAACACGGGAAGAAGTCATTGCCGTTGGAGATGGCGTATGCGATGTGACCATGCTCCAATTGGCCGGCATGGGGGTAGCTATGGGACATTCACAAGATTCTGTAAAGGTCTGTGCAGACTATGTGACTGCATCGAATGAAGAAGATGGAGTGGCCCTGGCCGTAGAAAAACTAATATTGGCAGAAGTGCGTGCAGCAGAGGTGCCTCTTGATTTACTGAACGAACGGGCACGACACGCATTGATGGGAAACTTGGGCATTCAATACACATACGCTTCGGATGAGCGCGTAGAAGCAACCATGCCGGTCGACTACCGTACCCGCCAACCCTTCGGCATTCTGCATGGCGGTGCCACCCTTGCCTTGGCAGAAACCGTTGCCGGGCTCGGCTCCATGATTATCTGCGAATCTGATGAGATTGTCGTGGGAATGCAAGTCAGCGGAAATCATATTTCTTCTGCACACGAAGGAGATACCGTAAGGGCAGTGGCAACCATCGTTCATAAAGGGCGTTCATCCCATGTGTGGAATGTGGACGTATTTACTTCCACCAATAAACTGGTTTCCTCTATACGGGTAGTGAATAGTGTTATAAAGAAAAGATAAAATAACTGTTATAAACTACGTAATGTAAATGCATGAAGATCAAAAGGGAACGAGGGGGTTAACCAATTCCTCGGTTTTATCCTTACCTTTGTAAACTATATTAGAGAGTTATACCCGAACAACAAAAAGAAAACGATGCAGATACGCAACAATACATTGATAACGGAATGTTCAGCTTATGATTTCAAGGAAATGTTGGGACGTAAGAAAGTGAAGTCATGGCTTAAATCCGTGTCGGCTTTTGCCAATACGGAAGCATCTTCTTTCTTCACTACATTTCTATAATCTGAATTGGGGAAAGAACGAAAGAATACCCGTAGAAGAAGTGGCCGAAAGGGTAAACAGTCCCCTCAAAAAGTATCCTGCAAACGAAGAAAGTTCGGTCGAAAAGTTCGGTGTAAATGCGAAAATGTTCGGTGTAAACGACAAAAGTTCGGAGATAAGGTTCGGAGAGAGCACAGATGCCCCTAAAAACATAGGAAAGACAGCACAGAAGATTATCGATTTCGTCATTTCCGATTCTTCTATGTCAGCCGAAACTATGGCTTACAAGATTGGTATAAGTTCTCGTGCCGTAGAAAAACAAATTGCAAAATTGCGGTCTATGGGTATCTTATCTCGTGAAGGTGCGAACTTTGGTGGCTATTGGCGCATTGTCATTAATCCTCAAACTGAAAAATAAGTATATAAGACTGACTTGAAATTCAAAAACACAAGAGGCGTGCAACTTAATGGATTACACGCCTCTTTTTTCTATAAAATCACCTATTGCAACTTACTTCACTTCCTCTAAAATAATATATTATATAAATCAGTTAGTTATAAATATATGGTACAAATATGACTTCTTTTTATGTAATATCCCCTAAAAACGATAATAAAGAGAGCTTCTCATAGGGAATAAAAGATTTATATTTATTTAACAACATATTTCCTATTTGCAGATGTTTTCATTTGCTACTGGATATTTTCACTTGTTATGCTTTTCTTTTCACAAATAGCATAAAATGAACTTATTACAGTTTCTGCCTCTATTTTTGCCTTTCGTTTTTTATGAAAATGCGTTGTACCTTTGCATTGGGAAATAAAAAACAATAGACATGAAGCAAAAACAATATATACTTCACTCTTGGGTAATAGAGGTCATTACGGTACTGCTGGCTTCGATGATTGCATTTCAAGTATGCAATATATTTAGCATACGAATGAGTTTGTTTCCATTTGTTATGGCTGCCGGATATATCATACTAAAACTCATGTATCATCTTTGCATTATCGTGGCAAGGTATATTATAGAAGCCATCCCTCCATCATTTGGGGTATCAGTCAAGAAAAGGGGCAGTAAAAAGCCATTGGCTTTAGCTTCTTTTCCTATCTCAAACTGCGAAGAAGTTCAGAAAAAACGAATGGAGTTATTTCACTATGAATACCAGCGTGAGCAACAACAATACCAACAACAAAAAGAGAAAGAAGACGATGAAAAACTTAATGCTATTCTGAAATACACAAGAGATACATTTAAGCGTTTTGACTTGGATGAAACTGAGATTTTCCAAATATGTGAATGTGTCCGTTATTTTGTGACCAATAGGCAAGTGCTTTCCATGACCGAAATTCATATCAAGAGGCACAATTCTATCACCCAAATCTCTTTGAAGAACTTCGCTTGGAATATCGCTTTCCAATATAATATAGGTAGAGATATGACCACATCTTTTGTAATGGCGACATTTACCGAGTGGTTCGCTAACTCTACATTTGACACCGTTAGAAAGAATTTGCGGACTACTACAGGGCGACATAAGATTGAAATTGACGAAAATATCTTATCGAAATACGGTATCTAACCCTCTTTTTTGCTTCCTGATAATAATTATTATCGGAAGTTGCTTATACTGTCAGACAATTTATATAAATTTGCTCTCAGATTAAAACATTTTACCTCATGGCTAATTTAAACAGACTAAAAGTGGTGCTTGCAGAGCAACAGAAAACAGGAAAATGGCTTGCAGAACAGATTGGGAAGTCTAACTGTACTGTAAGTAAATGGTGCAGTAATTCGGTTCAGCCAGACCTTAAAACGCTTAATGATATAGCCAATGTTCTTAATATCGACGTGAAAGACTTGCTTGTCAGCAGTTGCAAATCATAAAACAACTTATTGTCATGGAAGTAAACAAGAAAGAACTCAAAGAACAAGAGATACGCACTCTGTTCATTACTCCTGCTCTCCAACAAAAAGGATGGGCAGTAAGTATAAATATGCGTGAAGAGTACTATTTTACGGATGGCCGAGTACTTGTTGTTGGCAACCAACATTCAGTAGCAGAGGGTAAAAAAGCCGATTACCTATTATATCATAAAGGTAAGCCCATCGCTGTAGTTGAAGCCAAAGACAATAAACACGCAGTTGGAGGTGGTATTCAACAAGCTATGGATTATGCCCAAATCCTTGACTTGAAATTTGCATACTCCAGTAATGGTGATGCTTTCTTGGAACATGACTTTATAACAGGGAAAGAAACCGAGATTAAATTAGAGGACTTTCCAACTGAGGAAGAACTATATAATCGCTATCTTGCATCCAAAATTTATACATCGGATGAACTCAATATTATAGAAACTCCTTTTTACTATGATGCTCATAGCCATGAGCCAAGATATTATCAACGTATAGCAGTTGACCGTACCGTAGAAGCCATCGCAAAAGGACAACAACGTGTACTTGTGGTAATGGCTACCGGTACTGGTAAGACTTTTACTGCTTTCCAGATTATCCATCGTCTCCATAAAAGCGGAGCCAAGAAAAAGATTCTTTATCTTGCAGACCGCAATATCCTTATTGACCAGACGATGGTTCAAGACTTCAAACCCTTCAAGAAGTTTATGACTAAGATAACTTCTGTTGGAGAGGGTGAAGAAAAAATTGATTCATCATACGAGGTTTATATGGCATTATACCATCAACTAGTCGGTAAAGAGGGTAAGCCTGATCCATTCTTGGAAGTACAGCCAAACTTCTTTGATTTGATTATCGTTGATGAGTGCCATCGGGGAAGCGCAAAAGACGATTCTGCATGGCGCAAAGTATTGGAGTATTTCAGCTCTGCCACCCAAATCGGTATGACAGCCACCCCAAAAGCCGATGAGGGAGCAAACAATTTGGATTATTTCGGAGAACCGGTATATACCTATTCCCTACTTCAAGGCATCCAAGATGGATTTTTAGCTCCATATCGAGTTACAGCTGACTTTATCAATGTTGATTTGCAAGGATGGACTCCGGAAGAAGGTGAGATAGATTTATTGGGTAAGGAGATTGAACAGAAATTATATCAAAGACAAAACATAGGTCGTGACCTTGCTATTAAGTTAAGGCGTAAGGTTGTGGCAAACAGAATTACTAAAATGTTGCATGACATAGGTCGTATGACAAAAACAATTGTATTCTGCTCAGATATTGAGGAAGCAGCCGAAATGCGGACGTTGCTTATTAACATGAATAGTGACTTATGTAAAAAATCACCTTATTATGTGACACGTATTGTCGGTGAGGATAAAGAAGGGAAGAAACAACTGGACAACTTTATCAGTGTTGATGAACCCTATCCGGTAATTGTTACCACCTCCGAACTCCTATCTACAGGAGTGGATTGTAAAACTTGTGGTTTAATCGTCATAGATAAAGAAATTGGCTCTATGACTGAATTTAAGCAAATCATCGGACGTGGCACACGGCTTAGAAAAGATAAAGGCAAGTGGCATTTGGAAATCCTTGACTTTCGCAATGCCACAGCCAAATTCAAAGACCCAGCATTTGATGGCGACCCGGAACCGCCCAAAGGAGGAGGGAAAAAGCCCAAGCCTTACAAAATCATTGACGACCCGAGTCCCACTGTTTCTGAACCTCGTGAGAAATACATCATAAACGGTAAGGATATTCGCATTGCCCATGAGATAGTATCTGTATTAGGTGAAGATGGCAAGACTATGAGAACGGAAAGCGTTCAGTCATTCGCAAGAAAACAATTATTGCGCCACTACCAAAGTCTAGATGATTTCATACAAACATGGACTGAGGCAGAACGCAAGCAAGCCGTTATGGATGAGTTAAAAGAATATGCCATTCTGATAGACGCTGTGCGTGAAGCGAATCCTGCATTGAAGGATGCCGACATCTTTGATGTGATATGTCACGTAGCCTTTGACCAGCCACCGTTGACAAGGAAAGAGAGAGCTAACAACGTCAAGAAGCGTAATTACTTTGGAAAATACGAAGGTAAAGCTCGTGAAGTATTGGAAGCTCTTCTTGACAAATATGCAGAGAATGGTATTCTCGACTTTGAAAAGGCGAACATCTTGGAGATACCGCCATTCAACAGCATAGGGAAACCAACTAAAATCATAAAGTTATTTGGTGGCAAGGTTGCCTTTGAACAAACCATCAGAGATTTGGAATATCAAATTTATAAATCAGCTTAAAAATGGCAGTAAACAACATCATAAAGCGAATCCAAAATATCATGCGTCAAGATGCAGGTATCAATGGTGATGCGCAGAGAATCGAACAAATGACTTGGATGTTCTTCTTGAAGGTTTATGACACACAGGAAGAAACATGGGAATACAAAGATGAGAACTATAAATCCATCATTCCGGAAGATTTGCGTTGGCGTAATTGGGCGATAGATGAGAAAGACGGTGAAGCATTGACAGGAGAAGCATTGCTCTCTTTCGTAAATGAAAGATTATTTCCTACCTTGAAGAATCTTCCAATTGATGCCAATACTTCAAGAGCTAAAAGCATTGTTCAAGAAACATTTGCAGACTTGAACCAGTATATGAAGAATGGAACGCTTCTGCGCCAAGTGGTCAACATCGTAAATGAAATAGAATTTGACGACGCTGACGACCGTCACACATTCGGAGATATTTATGAAGGAATCTTGAAAGATTTACAATCGGCAGGAAATGCCGGTGAGTTCTATACTCCACGTGCATTGACCGATTTTATTGTGATGATGCTTGACCCGAAATTGGGCGAGACCTTTGGCGACTTCACCAGTGGCACAGGAGGCTTCCTTACCTCTGCTCTCAACTATATGGCTAAGAATGTACGTTCTGCCGAAGATGGAGAAAAGTTGCAAAATGCAGTCGTGGGTCAAGAATGGAAACCGTTACCATATCTGTTGAGTATTACAAATTTATTGCTCCACGATATTGAAGCACCCAACATAGCTAACTGTGATTCGCTTGGGACAAATGTCACTGATTTCAAGGAAAGCGACAAGGTTAATATTATCGGTATGAATCCTCCGTATGGCGGTAGTACGGAAGATAGCGTAAAAAGCAACTTCCCTGTACAATACCGTTCAAGTGAAACTGCGGATTTGTTCATCGCCCTTATCATGTATCGTCTTAAAGTTGGCGGTCGGTGCGGTGTGATTATCCCCGATGGCTTCTTGTTTGGTACGGATGGAGCAAAACTTGCGCTAAAAGAAAATCTTCTCCGCAAATTCAATCTGCATACTATCATCCGTTTGCCGTGTTCTATTTTCTCCCCATACACCTCTATTGCAACCAATATTCTTTTCTTTAATAATGAAGAAGCCGAAGGTTGCGAAGAAGGATTCAAGACCAAAGAGACATGGTTCTATCGTTTGGATATGCCGGAGGGATATAAACACTTCTCTAAAACAAAACCTATGAAAGTGGAACACACTCTGCCGATTCAAGAATGGTGGAAAGATAGGAGAGAAATTATAAGTGACGAGGTAGGAGAAAAGAGTCGTGTATTTACCGCCCAACAGTTGATAGACTTGGACTGCAATTTCGACCAATGTAAGTTCCCGAAAGAGGAAGAAGAAATACTTCCTCCGGCAGAATTGCTCAAACAGTATTTTGAAAAGCGTGCTGCGCTCGACCATGAAATAGACAAAACGCTTTCTGAGATTCAAAAGATTCTCGGCATTGACATAAAATCGTGTAACTGATAATTGTGAAGTGATATGAAAGATTTGACCATCTCAAACATAGAAAGGCAGAATGTACTTAACAACCGTTTTGCTGTTAGTAAAGTACAGGAGCATCTTGACATTGAAGGAATGCTCTTTGAGGGCGAGTATCGCTTTACAAAAAAAATGGTTGCCGATTTCTACGAAGTAGAAGAACGAACCATAGAACGCTACTTGGAAAAACATTCCGATGAATTATCGGCTAATGGATATATTTTATGTAAGGGTAAACACCTGAAAGAGTTGAAATTACAATTTGCTCCCGTCATAAATGTCGGGAGCAAAACAACCCAGCTTGGACTGTTTAACTTCCGCTCATTCTTAGACATGGGTATGCTACTTACAGAGAGTGAGAAAGCTAAAAAAGTCCGTAGTCTTATCTTGGATTTTGTGATTACTACCATCAACGAAAAGACCGGAGGAGGAACAAAATATATAAATCGCAGGGATGTACATTATCTTCCTGCTGCAATTACAGAAGAAAACTATCGTAAAAATCTTACTTCTGCCATCAATCAATATGTAGACGGGCATCCCACATACAAATATCCTCAAATTACAGACTTTATATATAAGGCTGTATTCAAGGAGAATGCTAAGGAGTATCGGGAAGTATTGAAGTTGGATTCCAAAGACAATGTTCGACACACGCTGTATTCAGAGGTTTTATTGGTTATTTCTTCTTTTGAAAACGGTGTGGGCGCAGCTATCAGTGAACGATTTAAAGAAAATGGTGGCAGGTTGCTTACCATTGACGAAGTGGAGCGCATTGTAAACGAACTTGCCGAACACCCGATGCAGAAACCTTATCTGAATGATGCCAGGACCAAAATGGCTTCAAGGGATTTCAGTTTCCGAGATGCGTATCATGGTAATATAGCAGATTACCTGCAAGCTGTTACTCCTGAAGAGTTTGAACGATTCATCGGTGACCAGTCTATTGATTTTGACCGTATCTTAGCGGATAACAAAGATGTGCTTAAACGCTTAAAGCAGGCAGAAGATGAGTAAGGATATTATTTACATAGATTACGATGAAACCTTAAACATCTATGGCAAAATGATTGATGCCAGTGATGGCGGTTTTGAAGGAGTGCGTGATGAAGGGGGAATTCGTGCAGCATTGGATTTTGTGCAAAATGATTTATACTATCCAACCTTTGCTGATAAACTAACCTATCTGATGTATAGATTCTGTTCGGGGCACTTTTTTAATGATGGGAATAAGCGTATTGCACTGACTTTGGGTACGTACTTCTTACACAAAAATAATTACTTTTGGCATGCTTGCATCTGTATGCGTACATTGGAATCTATCATTTACCATGTGGCAGCATCGAATATTGACCAAGATTTGCTGCTGCGCATCGTCAATAGCTTTTTGACAAGTAAAGATTATGACGAGGAACTGAAAATAGATATTGCCAATGCCATGAGTAAGGGTGAATTAGGAATACAAGGCGAAGATTACGAACAAGATTAAATATGAAAACTATAAAGATTATATTATTACTGTTTTGTATTATTTTAGGACTCAACGCTAAAACACAAACAGTAGGTTATACTTATAAAGCACTTGCAGCCGAAGGTTGCAATATGAATTACAGCGTAGCTAAGCAAGACACCATTTATTCGATAGTAGCTACAGTGCGTTCAGACAGAATGAATTTTCTCGCTGAACCAACTATGAAAATTCGGACATTCACAGGTAAATATCTTGAATTAAGAGGAACTGTGATTGGGAATGGAAGTCAATCTGCTGGTGTTATTAGTGGAAGTATTGTAATCCCCGTCACAGAAATAAGTTCTACTGCTCAATTCAGAATTACTCCACAGCAGTTTGAAATCTTGAATGAAGGTGTGGCAAAAATTCGGTTGTCTATGACACCTATAAATCATGAACGTACCTTCAAAAAAGACAAGATAGGAAAAAAGTTATATCAGTTCTATCTGAAGGAAAAACAAAAAAACGACAACTTCTAAGTCAGTTAGAATAAAATGAACGGAAAGCAACTAAAAAATAGCATACTCCAGTGGGCGATACAAGGCAAACTTGTACCGCAAGACTCTAATGACGAACCGGCATCTGTGCTTCTTGAACGTATCAGGGCAGAAAAAGCTAAGCTGGTCAAGGAAAAGAAAATCAAGAAAGACAAAAACGAATCAATCATTTATCGTGGTGACGATAATTCCTATTATGAGAAGTTTCTCGCCACCGGGGAGGTAAAGTGCATTGATGACGAGATTCCGTTTGAGATTCCGCAGGGGTGGGAATGGTGCAGATTGAAGCATATGTGTTCTATGCAGGCTGGGAAAAATATATCAGCTTCAGAAATTTATGATGAAAAGTCTGTTCTTCACCCATATAGATGTGTCGGTGGAAATGGACTACGAGGGTTTACAAACACATTCAATGCAGAAGGACATTTTGCTATTATTGGCAGACAAGGAGCATTATGTGGATGCCTTAATATAGAAAGTGGAAAATTCTATGCCACAGAACACGCTGTAGTTGTGAATGGCTTTGGTATAATTCCATCGTTGTTCATCTATTACTTTTTTACAGCATTGAACTTAAATCAATATGCAACCGCAACAGCTCAACCCGGTTTGGCAGTATCCAATATAGTTGAAGTATTTATACCTTTACCTCCGCTTCCTGAGCAACTACGCATAGTCTCAAAAATAGAAAAACTACTTTCGTTAGTCAAAACTTATGAACAAGCACAGAATGGACTTAACGAACTTAATGCCTCACTTAACGAGCAATTACGTAAATCGATTCTGCAAGAAGCAATACAAGGCAAGTTAGTTCCTCAAATTGCAGAGGAAGGAACTGCCGAAAAGTTGCTTACCGAGATTCGCGAAGAGAAAGAACGCCTCATAAAAGAAGGTAAGCTAAAGAAGTCTGCTTTGACCGATTCCATTATCTTCAAAGGTGACGATAACAAGTATTATGAGCAGATAGGCAAAAAATGCTTAGATATAACGGAACAAATACCTTTTGAAATTCCTGTAAATTGGGCTTGGGCAAGAATGGGGCAAATTGGAGATTGGGGTGCAGGTTCAACTCCCCAACGGGGTAATGCGAATTATTATAATGGCAATATTTTATGGCTTAAAACTGGAGAATTGAATAATGGAATAATCTATGATACAGAGGAAAAAATTACGCAGAAGGCTTTTCAGGATTGCTCTTTACGTATGAATAAAATTGGGGATGTCCTTATTGCAATGTATGGTGCTACTATTGGAAAATTAGCAATCGTGGGCGAGGATCTCACTACAAATCAAGCCTGTTGTGGTTGTACTCCTTATTTGATTTATAATTGGTATCTATTTTATTTCCTTATGGCAAGTCGAGATTCTTTCATAAAGAAAGGAGAAGGTGGTGCCCAACCTAATATTTCTCGTGTTAAACTGGTTGAGCACTTAATACCTTTGCCTCCACTAAAAGAACAACATCGCATTGTTGCCCAAATAGAAAAACTATTTGAGCAACTGCGATAATGCTGTTATTCGTTTTGCTATACGTTGCTGTTCGGCAAAAGGCGGAATACCAATGGGTAAGTTGTAGAATAACTCCTTATTGAGGTGTGGAATTGCCGCACCTCTTTTTGAATTTCGTAACTCCTCTTTATAGAACAGGATGAAAGCCAAGATATATGATTTCCACATCACAGAAGAAAGCCATAGTTGCTTGAATGTACTTCCCATATATCCATCTTGCGGAACTGCAAAAACTTCACCTGAATTTTCACCATCTACAAGAATGATGTTATCCCCGGCATAGACAAATTTACCTTTATTCATAACGGTGGCAGACGATTTACCACGCAAGTATTTTGCATCCAAACAGATGCCCTTTCCAGTTCTCTTTTCTCCATCGGTCAATTGGCATACATCTTTCAAACGCAATACAGCCCAGCTATTGGGATATTCAAAAGGAAACTCAATTTCAACGATTTGCCCATTTATCCTCTCATAATACTTGCTATTGCTTTAATCTGCTTTTCGATTCGGGCTTGCTCTTGCAATGGAGGTAAAGGGAAAAGTTTGTTTTCTAAATAGCCAGATATTATTCGTTGTTGGTTTGCAGTACCCTTAAAAATTGCTTCATCTATGAAATATGAACTTTCAAGAAAGAACAAGAGGTACCATCGATTTATAGTTTCACCGAATTGCCGTAGCACTTTCAATTCAGTTGTTCCTGCTCCAATTCCATTGGGTAAATTACAGAAGATTGCAGATTTTCGATTTTGGAAGCATGGAGTTATCTTAGCAAAAGCAACATCGCCATCTGCAAAATGGGTATAACCCGTTTTAATTGCTTTCCATTGTACTTCATCATAGGAAAACTCAGACCAGTAAGTCGCACATATTTTTTCCATCGGAATGAATGCTGATATACAATTATCTTCTGCAATATTTTTAGGGTTTATTTGAAATATATCTTTGATACGTACCCATTGCCATGTGACAGGTATCTCAAATGGAATTTCGTCTGTTACTTCTGTGACTGTTTTACCAATCTTCTCGAAGTACTTGTTATCGTCACCTTTGAAGATAACGGAATCAGATAACGCAGATTTCTTTAACTTGCCTTCTTTGATGAGTTTCTGCTTCTCTAATTTTATCTGTTCGAGCAATTCTTGGGCTGTACCTTCGTCTGAACATTGAGGTACAAGTTTACCTTGTATTGCTTCTTGGAGAAGAGACTTCCTAAGTTTATCATCTATATTCTCATTGAGATTGTTCAAATCCTGCTGTGCCTTAGCATATCGCTGAAACATAGGAGTAAGACTTGCTAACTTTTGTACAAGACGAGTCTGCTCTGCTTTAGGAGGAATTGGTAAAAGCATCCTTCCTAATGTTTTCCCATTGCAATTGGGTTGTGCGGTAGCTATTGTTCCAGATTTCAATTGTTCCCAATACAATTGACTTTCCATAAACGATTTAAGATATTGTGGACATAGCTCTTGTGAATATCTTGTTCTTATGAGGTAACCAGCATATATAGCTGGTTCAGGAACGAACTGAACTAAAAATGATTTGCCTACAGTTCCACCAGTTCTTGCAAAAAGAATGTCGTTCTCTTTGAGTAGGTAAGTATCAATATCATGAGCTTCTATATTGCAAAATGGGACATCTTTCCATTGAACTACATTATCATGAATATCACTAATTCTGATCATCTTTATATCACCTCGTTCAATGGCAGGGGCATTATATCCATATTGGATTGACAATGCAATATTACCCCATCTTTCCCATTCCCACCCCTGCGGAATCTCAAACGGAATCTCGTCATCAATGCACTTTACCTCCCCGGTGGCGAGAAACTTCTCATAATAGGAACTCAATGAATTTGTGGATGCTATACATTATTAATGATAGCGAATTGTTTAACTAATAATGTATAAGACATGGACATTGAAAATTTTGAAATGTATCTTCGTCAAGGGAATATGGCGGAGAATACGGTCGCGGCTTACCTCTATGCCGTAAGAGAATACTATTCCCGACACAAGGAACTGAACAAGTGCAATCTGCTTGTTTATAAAACCTATCTCATTGAGAAATTCAAGCCTAAAACTGTAAATCTTCGTATTCAGGCAATGAACAAGTATCTTGATTGTATGGGAAAATCTCGTCTGAGATTAAAATCCGTCAAGGTACAACAGCGTAGTTATTTGGAAAATGTAATCAGCAATGCCGACTATGTTTTTCTAAAGAATAAACTTAAAAAAGAGGAAAATCGAGAGTGGTATTTCGTAGTTCGTTTCCTTGCTGCTACTGGTGCAAGAGTTAGCGAACTAATACAAATGAAAGTGGAGCATGTGCAGATGGGCTATTTCGACATCTACACCAAAGGTGGCAAAATTCGTCGTATCTATATTCCTAAGGCTTTACGCAAGGAAGCCATAGAATGGCTTGGCAATGTCAATCGTGCCACTGGTTATCTTTTCCTTAATCGTTTCGGTGAACGTATTACTACCAGAGGTATTGCTCAACAGTTGAAAAATTATGCTACAAAATATGGCTTGAATGAGAAAGTGGTTTACCCTCACTCGTTCCGTCACCGCTTTGCAAAGAATTTTCTGGATAAGTTCAATGACATATCCTTGCTTGCTGATTTGATGGGGCATGAAAGTATAGAAACTACCCGTATCTATCTGCGTCGTAGCAGTGCCGAGCAACAAGAGATTGTCGATAAAGTGATAACTTGGTAAATAAAACACTGCCCCATTGGTAAAAAATCATGGGGCAGTGTATAGTTATTATCCAATGGCATTTCTTACCGAGTCATAATCCCAATACAATGTATTTCCAACCCATTTTTCCATCGGCGCATGAATACCACGATTTCTGACTACTTCTGGACATTTGGATCTATTCACCACTGTTGATTTATACAGGACTATTATTTTTAGACCATCCCGAATCGCTTTCTCGCATTCGAAATCAATATAACTTCGAGTATCCACTGTATGTCCTCGACCACAAGTCCCCCAATAACTATTGTAGCTATTACAATATTGGCATCCACCAGCCCTTAATTCTTTTGTGTGTTCACCAACGATAAGGATAAATGTTTTAGAGGCATCCAATCGCTCGGCCAATGACCTTTTAATCGAGCAATTTAGGCTTGTATCCCTTGCTTGCTTTAATTCATGAGCATCCGAAAATGAAAGTCCATATCGGGAACTGTCATTCCACCGGTGCAATGCGTCAACGGCATCTTTGTCATTGTCCCAATCTCCGGCGATATAAGTTCTTGTTCTATAATACATGGCTAAAATATTTTTTTAATATCGTACAAATTAATTTTATCTATGGATTCTCTTGTTAATACAATGGTTATCGGTTGATATATTTGAGCATCCGATGTTTTGAGTGTACAAAGGATACAACGGAGCAAATGAAATTCATTTTTGTCAGTAATGCGCGTTATTCCTCCTCCGAGTAGAGGTATAGTAACAGGTCTATGTGCATAGACTCTGCTTATTTCATTCCACATTGCCCGAAGACAGATTTCATACTCGTTATGAGATAGTTTTGCCTGATTATTCTCAAAATGAGAAAATGCCAACAACAAATAATCTTGATATGTAATAATTCGGCCAAGTGGGTAATAGGTTCGACCTGCTTTTGTTTTCCTCTTCATACTAGGTATATCTTCTGCCTCATCAATCTTTTTATTCAAATCGTCAATATCCTGTAATCTTTCTATGAATTTCCCATTCAATGAGTTCCTTGCAATAACAACGTCATCAACTATTGTGTCAAAAAACTCATTAAAAGGGATTAATTTCCAGTTAGGCGATTTGAAAATATCACCTTCCTCTATTCTTACAGTTATTCCTTTTATCTTCAGTGTTATTGCATGGTCTGCTCTAAGTGCTTTTATTACAGCTGTTATTATCCACAGTAATAGAAATACACCTAAAATAATCAATCCTTTCTCCCACCACTTCTGAATATTGACTACATCCGTAATGCTAAAATCTGCAATAGCACAAATAGTTTCAATGGCAGCAATGAAACTAACAGCGTACAAAAAACTATCTTTCCAAAGAACTTTACTATGTAATTTTGAAATTTTCATCATTGTATCCTCTTTGTCAAATCACTACAAATATACAAGTTATTCAAGCAACTGCCTAATAAATGAATAGATATTATTGTCGTTTCAAGCCTTTGTGTTTCTTGTCGTTCCATGGTAATTCGGATGATGCGCCACCAGAACCTGTACCGACATGAGTTTGTGCCTGACCACCTGCTGCAAGTTCAAAAACAGCACCGAGCAGATTAGCTTGTGCCTCATTGACCTGTTCCTGCGGTTCAAATACTTCATTGATGAGTTCGTAAACAGTAGCTTCGTTTTTGCTGAACCGTTCCCATATCTCACTGAAATATTCTATATAAGTCCTTGTGTCATATTCTTCATTGCCAACTCTCGTCCAAATATGGATGGACGGATTTCTCATATTTGGAATATTATGATGCACAAGTTCTGCTCCGGATGAGAGTTGGTATCTGTGAGGATTGGCTTTGCGATCAAGCTGGTCAATGCGTTGGTTTTGCCTGTCTATAACAGAATCCTTTTCTTTGGATTTCCGTTCTGCTGATTCCGCTTGATGGATAGCCTTGTCTATTTCTTTTTGATATTCATTATGTAGTTGCTTAATCTCGGCTTTATGCTTTTCTTGCAACTGGGACTTTTCTGCCATGAGCGTTTTAATCCGATTTGTGAGTTTGGCAATCTGTTCGTCTTTGCTCGCAAGTTCTTTCTTAGCCTTAGCCAAATCACCTTTGCCAAACCACGACAAGACGGTACTTCTTCCTTCTTTTGCTTGTTCAACGTCAGCTTGTAATTTGGCAATGTCCTCTTCATACTTGCTCATCTGCTGCTTGTAGTATTCCGAATTCGCCTGATGCTTGGCGGTAGAGCCGACAATGCCACGTTGCAATCCGAATGGTCTCATAAATTCTGCATAGCTGTTCTGATATTCATGCAATTTGGATCTCCGCATCACATCATCTGCCGATAAGCGAGTCCCTGATTTCGTCTCATACTTCTTCTCGCCCTCACGTTTCTTACGAAATCGTTCTGTGATTACAATAGGTACGATAGTGGCATGTAGGTGTGGTGTTTTCTCATCCATGTGCAGCACACATGAAACAAGATTCTCACTTCCGAAAGTATCTTTTAGCCATTTCATATTGGCATCAATCCAATTATCCAGCTTGCCATCATTGGTAATCTTCATCATCTGTTCATGCGTTCCGGTCAGAATGATTCGGATGGCTTTCGTCTGATTCTTGCCAACCTTGCGGTGTAGTCCGGCATGGTCTATTCTGAATTGTATGGCTTCCGTCCTGTTCTTCACTCCGGCAGGAAATGCAACCAGTTCCCGATTAAGATGTGTCCTGCTCGCATCGGCATTGGCAGGAACATATTTCTTCCCCTTGGCATCCTTTCTTTCTATATGGCAGGTCACACCGGAGTCGTTGCCACTGCCACGTTGCAGGTGGCAGACTGCGTATTGTGTATTACTCATATCTCATTCATTTATACTGTTATACTTTGGTTCTATGGTTTGCAAAATCCCATCCATTGTGCCACGGGCAATCGGGTGTCGAGAGGGTGTCCCTCCGCTTATGGGCTTTTTTGCTGCCACTCGGAGAGTGAAAGCGGTGAAAATGCCCTAATAAGCTACGGGATTTTACAAACCCTTTTTCAAGGACAGCGAGCTGTCCAATCTCCAATTATCATATCTGTTCTGCATTCACCAATTCCAACCCCAATTCATCAATGAGCGTCTGCAAAGCCGGATTCCGCTGTATCATTTTGGATAAAATCATTTGCGGTGTGTCTTCCATCAGGAGGAAATCCGCAATGTCCAACCCTTTCTTGCGTTGCTCATCCGTAGCACATTGTTCTAATGTGTCACTTATTATCACTTTTGAGCAAACGGAGGAGAGCTTTGCCATCTTAGATTGCCAAATCTCTTTTGCTCCTAAGTCCGGACACAACATTACCGTCCGACCTTTTAATACCCTAATCGCATCTGCTTTGAAGCAGCCGTGCATTCCACCTGTAGCCAGCCATAAAAATTCAGGCATATAGTGAGTGGCTATCAAGGCAGACTTCTCACTCTCTACTATAGCAATCGGTTTAGCAGGATTGCCAGACAATAGATGTTCTCCAAACAAACACTGACTTAAATTGAAATCGGCAAGATTCAATTCGGTGTGTACCCAACTCACATAACTTCTCGGCTCTTTTGTCCGATGTCCTGTTGTTGAATCATATAACATTATCTTTCCAGTTCGCACATTGCCTTGCCTATCAATTTGCCAATAGACAGTAGATCCGCCCCATTTTTTTGAGGTGCCAACACGATATAAATGGAATATCCGCTTTGTTTCATCCTTGCCCAATATACCTGCCAGATAAATGTACAATGGATTCATTGTGTAGTTGGTAAGTGTTCGCTCCATTAGTTCCTTTTCAATAAAAGAAGTAGGTGGCAACGAATGTGACTGTGGTTTACTATGTTCAAAACTATAATTTGAGCCGTTTTCTATCAGTGTTGGATTATCTTTGAAATAATCAGAGGGCGTATAATGGTACTTGCATGATTGCTCATGGTCGCATCTGCCTACATAGTCAGGAAACGAAATCTCACCTTGTGTATCAACGTAACGGACAAAACATTGTTTCTTTCCGCACTGAGGACATGAAATTTTAGAGCCTCGCTTATATTTTTGAAGGGTAAATCGGTATTCATTCATGCTTGATGTTTTTTATAATTACAGTCCGTGCAGTTTGCAGTTCTTGCAGTTTTGCAGGAAAATAGTGTTAGGAAAGTGTAAACTGCAACAACTACAAACTGCAATAGGGATAGTTTATTGCAGTTTCTCATATTCACCTCTCTTAATCTTCTTGATAATCTTATTCGTAGTAAGGCTGACCAATGAGTACATTACAGAACGTTCGGAGAGACCCACTTCTTTTCCTGCTTGAATGGCATCGGCAGTTGTGAATGTTGCAGAAAGACAATCAAGCAATTCTTTCTTTTGAGGTTCAATACTCTCTACCAACATATATTTCTGAATGTCGGCATAGCAACCTTCAAAGTAATCGCTTAATGCAATAGCTGATTTGGTTGAGTCGATGTCCACAATTTTTTTATGAACCTCACCGCAAGCCCACCGAAGAATTTGCATAATCAAAGCCAATCGTGCTGTAATCATCGGAGCCTTCATCACTCTGCTATCCACCAGTCCATCATCTTGAATTTGATTGACTGCATGAATAGCGGCATTGCGCCAATTGGTAAAGTAGGCTTTGGCTTCCGAAGAAAAGTCCAAAATGTCAGGAACTATTTCTCCATCCTCGTTTACTATAAAAGGTAAACTCATCACTTTGTTGATGATATTTTCCCACATAGACGAGTA
This sequence comes from Bacteroides sp. AM41-16, assembly GCF_003603495.1. Taxonomy (NCBI): domain Bacteria; kingdom Pseudomonadati; phylum Bacteroidota; class Bacteroidia; order Bacteroidales; family Bacteroidaceae; genus Bacteroides; species Bacteroides sp. AM41-16. The sequence continues at coordinate 80,847 of NZ_QTNE01000024.1, forward strand.
TTTATCAAAAGTGGCAAAGGTGTTTCCTTCGTCCTGCCAATCTGATATTTCCTGTGAAGATGGATAAACGAAAATTATTCTATCAATCAACCCATTGTCCTTATAGCCTTTGTCTATAAGTTCGTGCATTCGGGTAGTCTGCATCGTACCTACCATATTTATAAAAGGATGCTCTATGTGAATAGGTATGGGCATACTGCATCTGGAAATGTCTAAAGGCTTTCCGCTGAATGCAGTCAATAACTGTTCAATAAGTTGCCCTTTGCTGTATTGGTTCACAGCATTGAACATTCCCATGATTTCATCCACATACACCACAATACCACGTTGGTTGTCATCAAGCGCACGCATTAAAGCCTCGGGGGTAAAGTCGGATATTACGGTTCTTCGCAAAATAGGTTTCTCTGGCAATGGAGCGCAATCTTCCTTCTTCCCTTTGTTACTCTCTATTATATTATTATACTGCTCCATTTCAGACTTGAATTGTTTGATAACTTTGGCATCATGCTTGCGAATTGGGCGAAATGCAAAATCCAAAGGTGGAGTCTTTCCCATTCCGGGGCGACCAACCAATATCATATAGAGGACAGGATTGCTTATCCAGCCACCACGAATACGGATATTGACAGCATTACCGATAGCAGTTGAAACTGCCGCCAAAAGAGAAGCCATCATATATTCAATGGAATAATTCTCTTGTCGTGCCAATGCCAATACCATATCCTGAATTTTAGCAGGAAAAGCATTCAAAGGAATCTTGTCTTCAAGAATCCCTCCAAATTCCATTCTGATTGCATTGCATAAATCGAGTGAATCCATTAGAATCGGTTGTTTCTTTTAGACTTTATGAATCGGGCGGCTTCATTTTCCAAGTCTTTTTCGGACTTAACCTTGCCATCTCGAAGCCACGCATCTATTTCTGATTTAAGAAACATGATGCGCTTTCCTCTTTTATGAAATGGAATTTGGTGACAACTCGTCCATCCATATACTGTTTGTTCCGCCGGATGGCTGGGTAGGTATTCGCACAGTTCTTTCAGGTTCATCCACTGGTCGGCAGGCCGTACTTGTGGGATGTTGTTCAAACTGTCAATCTTGGAATCAAGTTTATTGAGCTTGTCCATCATCCATGACATTGCCTTAGGCAAATCTTCAAATGTAATGTTCATGTCTTCCATATCGTTATCAGTTGATTTTGCTGCAAAGTAATGGCAAATTTCAATACTGATTTATGGATGGCAAATATCACATAAAGAAACATCAGCAGGTCATAAGAATCATAAGCTATATGCACTGATTATCAGTGGATATAATGACAAATTCCATTATTAGATTTTTTCGTTTATGCCTCTCGACATAAGGGAATCATCATCGAATCATAAGGTTGTGAAGATAAAAATGTATAGAAACAGAAAGCCACCCACATGAAAGATACAGATGGCTTACAGAATAGGAAATCAATGTCGCTTTCTATACTTAGCGTAAATTATTTTTTAGAAATTTCTTAAGCGAGATTGTAGTTATACCCAATAGCTTAGACTTAAGTTGTAGCCCATTGTCTGATGTAAGCATAATTGGATTCTGTTCTTTATACTTTAATGCGACTGATAATATCATATTGTCAGGTGAACGTTTATCAAAGTCATCTGGCAATAAAGAAGTATCTGCGAACTCGTATAAAATCTCATGCTGTGACTCATTATTAAGATTGCGTAAAGCCTTCTCCGCGTTTTGTCTTCGTTCTTCAGTTAATTTGATTTTCATCTTATCGAGCTCATCCGTCACCTTTGCAGACAAGATGATAGGATACTTTCTGTCAATCTTAGAAATAATATCGGGATAGTCCACAAAAACATTAGTATCAATGATATAATAGTTTTTCTTTGTTATACTTAATTCCTTCTTTTTCCGTTCAAATTGAGAAAGGTCAATTTTACCTACAACTCTCAACCCTATTGTGGAGGAGACCGTTGATACTGTTTTTTCTTCAGATATAGGTTGGACTATAGGGGCTGATGATTCTGACTCTTGCAAATTAGTTCTCCATACATTTGTTTTACCATCAAACTTATCACAATTATCTATAAACTGTAATACTGTAGGTGATACAGTGTGAAATTCGTTAAGAGGCATATCTGAAATAATGAGAGTCGTACTAAGCGAACGGCTTGTTGCTACATTAAAACGTCGATCTTCTAGTGCGAAACCCGGATTCCTTCCAGGAATGTATAGAATAGCATAATCAACAGTCATACCTTGGATTCTATCTATCGTTTCGATAGTTATATCCAGTTCAAGGTCAGACGTACAGAAACGTTTCTGCAGTTCCTTTACAGAATCTCTAAAAGGTGTTATGATAGCTAAAGAACGATCAGGATAAAATTTTTCCAGCTTTTCAATCACATCTCGTATAATAGCATCTGCTTTATCTGAATAAACTCCATTGCGGACATCTAGTGTACAATGGTAAAGTACACCGCCATCTTGTGGAAATAAGACACTATTCGCTTTGGTAAAATCTAAATAGTCTTGCTTCACAGACACAAAACGATTTCCGTAAAAGCATTTTGTAAGGGAGGCAGATCGACTCGTGAGACGGAAAGTGGTTACTATACGATAAGATTTTATCGATGTCCCCAGCGCCATAGACTTCAATCCTTCAACTTGTGTTGCCACATTCCACGAATTATATTGTGGATTGTTAAGTTTCACGATAGGTGGCAACTGCATAGGATCACCTACAATTAGGCAATCAATCCCCAACTGCTTAAACGCAACTATAGCCGTGAGAAAAGCCTGAGAAGCTTCTTCTATGACTACCAAATCGTATTGTGGCAAACCATACAGAGTCATCTTCTTTTCGCTAAAAACACTTGACAACTGATAGTTTGTCGCACAGAGCATTTCGCCACCAGGAACCTGCAAGTCGGCAGAGGCAGCTTTTACACCAGACACCTGTTTGCGTTCGTCAATAGAGAGATTTGTCTTGCTGACACGACCTTCCTTCACATACTTCGGTAGTGTAAAATAAACTGTGTCACGCATTATTTATCTCTAGAAA
>NZ_QTNE01000025.1:0-5218 GCF_003603495.1 Bacteroides sp. AM41-16
AAACGAACAAAGCCTCCGTATCCTTATCAGACACGGAGGCTTCTTCTGAAAACGGCGACTACCTACTCTCCCACTGTTACGCAGTACCATCGGCGTGACCGGGCTTAACTTCTCTGTTCGGAATGGGAAGAGGTGGAACCCCGGTGCTGTAGTCACCTGAATAAGGCAGACATGATGAGAAAAAAGTAAAGTGTCCATACATTGCTGAACGTATATACCTCCATACACGGAAGGCAAAAAGTGGACGGGCAATTAGTAATGCTCGGCTATGACATCGCTGCCTGTACACCTGCATCCTATCAACGTTGTAGTCTACAACGACCCTGAGAAATCTAATCTTGTGGCTGGCTTCGTACTTAGATGCTTTCAGCACTTATCCAATCCCGACTTAGATACCCGGCAATGCACCTGGCGGCACAACCGGTAAACCAGAGGTCAGTCCAACACGGTCCTCTCGTACTAGTGTCAGAGCCACGCAAATTTCATGCGCCCACGATAGATAGAGACCGAACTGTCTCACGACGTTCTGAACCCAGCTCGCGTGCCACTTTAATGGGCGAACAGCCCAACCCTTGGGACCTTCTCCAGCCCCAGGATGTGACGAGCCGACATCGAGGTGCCAAACCCCTCCGTCGATATGAGCTCTTGGGAGGGATCAGCCTGTTATCCCCGGAGTACCTTTTATCCTTTGAGCGATGTCCTTTCCATACAGAAACACCGGATCACTATGCTCTAGTTTCCTACCTGATCGACTTGTAAGTCTCCCAGTCAAGCGCCCTTATGCCATTACACTCTGCCGACGGTTACCAATCGTCGTGAGGGCACCTTTAGAAGCCTCCGTTACACTTTTGGAGGCGACCACCCCAGTCAAACTACCCACCAAACAGTGTCCCCGCAACAACGGGTTAGAACTCAAATAATCAAAGGGCCGTATTTCAACAGCGGCTCCACAAATACTGGCGTACCTGCTTCGAAGCCTCCGGCCTATCCTACACATCAATTACCCAAATTCAATGTTAAGCTATAGTAAAGGTTCACGGGGTCTTTTCGTCCCATCGCGGGTAATCGGCATCTTCACCGATACTACAATTTCACTGAGCTCACGGTTGAGACAGCGTCCAGATCATTACACCATTCGTGCAGGTCGGAACTTACCCGACAAGGAATTTCGCTACCTTAGGACCGTTATAGTTACGGCCGCCGTTTACTGGGGCTTCAATTCAATGCTTCTCTTGCGATGACATCTCCTCTTAACCTTCCAGCACCGGGCAGGTGTCAGGCTGTATACTTCATCTTTCAATTTTGCACAGCCCTGTGTTTTTGTTAAACAGTTGCCTGGACCTATTCTCTGCGCCTCGCCGTAAAGCGAGGACCCTTTATCCCGAAGTTACAGGGTCAGTTTGCCTAGTTCCTTAACCGTGAATCACTCAAGCGCCTTAGTATATTCAACCCGACTACGTGTGTCCGTTTGCGGTACGGGTACCTGCAGGATTAAGTTTAGCGGATTTTCTTGGAAGTATGATTACACGCACTATTGGATTGTTCTAAGAACGCTCCATACTATCAGGTTCGACTCTTGCTCCGGATTTGCCTGGAACAATCAGCATCTACACCCTTCAACGGACTATTCCGTCAGTCCGCGGCGCTGTCACGACTCCGTCTCCACGTCACTCCCACAGGTAGTACCGGAATATTAACCGGTTCTGCCATCGGCCTCGCCGTTCGGCTGAGCCTTAGGACCCGACTTACCCTGATCCGATTAGCGTTGATCAGGAAACCTTAGTCTTTCGGCGAGGGGGTTTCCCACCCCCTTTATCGTTACTTATACCTACATTTGCTTTTCCACACGCTCCAGCAAAGCTCGCGCTTCACCTTCGACGCCGAGTGGAATGCTCCCCTACCGATGATTTCTCATCCCAAAGCTTCGGTAGAATACTTATGCCCGATTATTATCCACGCCAAACTCCTCGACTAGTGAGCTGTTACGCACTCTTTAAATGAATGGCTGCTTCCAAGCCAACATCCTAGCTGTCTTAGCAATCTGACTTCGTTAGTTCAACTTAGTATTCATTTCGGGACCTTAGCTGTTGGTCCGGATTGTTCTCCTTTAGGACATGGACCTTAGCACCCATGCCCTCACTCCTGACATAGAACTGACACGCATTCGGAGTTTGTCAAGACTTGATAGGCGGTGAAGCCCTCGCATCTTATCAGTCGCTCTACCTCATGCCAGTATAAGTCAAGGCTGCACCTAAATGCATTTCGGGGAGTACGAGCTATCTCCAAGTTTGATTAGCCTTTCACCCCCACCCTCAGGTCATCCAGAAGCTTTTCAACGCTTATTGGTTCGGTCCTCCAGATGGTGTTACCCATCCTTCAACCTGCCCAAGGGTAGATCACTTGGTTTCGCGTCTACTCCTTCCGACTATACGCCCTGTTCAGACTCGCTTTCGCTTCGGCTGCAGATCTGAAATCCTTAACCTCGCCGGAAAAAGTAACTCGTAGGTTCATTATGCAAAAGGCACGCCGTCACACCAGAAGGTGCTCCGACCGCTTGTAGGCACATGGTTTCAGGAACTATTTCACTCTTCTGTTCGAAGTGCTTTTCACCTTTCCTTCACAGTACTGGTTCACTATCGGTCTCTCGGGAGTATTTAGCCTTACCGGATGGTCCCGGCAGATTCACGCAGAATTCCTCGTGCTCCGCGCTACTCAGGATACCACTAGGCTTCGCTTGGCTTCGCATACGCAGCTGTCATGCTCTATGGCTGTACTTTCCAGAACATTCTGCTCACCAACTTTCTTGCCACGACGTGGTCCTACAACCCCACACATGCCGTAACATGGGTGGTTTGGGCTGTTCCCCGTTCGCTCGCCACTACTGGGGGAATCATTGTTTATTTTCTTTTCCTGCAGGTACTAAGATGTTTCAGTTCCCTGCGTTAGCCTCCTGCAATGCAGGATGATACTTCTTCAAAGTACCGGGTTGTCCCATTCGGAAATCCGCGGATCAAAGGTCATTTGCACCTACCCGCAGCTTATCGCAGCTTATCACGTCCTTCATCGCCTCCGAGAGCCAAGGCATCCGCCATGTGCCCTTACTTACTTTTTGTCTTACCGATCACGTATGGTCGATATATACTTTCAGCTTTTAACTTTACTTTTTTTTGGTCACATCATGTCAAAGAACGGTGTTTCAATTATAAAACAATAATCAAAACGGAGTGGAGAATAACGGATTCGAACCGTTGACCCCCTGCGTGCAAAGCAGGTGCTCTAGCCAGCTGAGCTAATCCCCCTTCTTATAAGTGGAAAACGGAAAGTGGAAAGTGGAAAATCCGGAGAGTTCCCGATTTTCATTTCTCAATTTTCAGTTTTCAACTTTGAAGTAGTCCCAGGCAGAGTTGAACTGCCGACCTCTACATTATCAGTGTAGCGCTCTAACCAACTGAGCTATAGGACTGTCAGTCAAACCCTCGCCTTACGGCTCGGCTTCTACTTTTCTCGTATATTTTAATAAACAAGTACGCGCAGTACAAGAGGTTCTTATGGAAGCATAACTTCAAGAACCAACGATCGAGTCGAGACGTCACTCCAGAAAGGAGGTGTTCCAGCCGCACCTTCCGGTACGGCTACCTTGTTACGACTTAGCCCCAATCACCAGTTTTACCCTAGGGCGCTCCTCGCGGTTACGCACTTCAGGTACCCCCGGCTTTCATGGCTTGACGGGCGGTGTGTACAAGGCCCGGGAACGTATTCACCGCGCCGTGGCTGATGCGCGATTACTAGCGAATCCAGCTTCATGGAGTCGGGTTGCAGACTCCAATCCGAACTGAGAGAGGCTTTAGGGATTAGCATCACGTCGCCGTGTAGCTGCCTTCTGTACCCCCCATTGTAACACGTGTGTAGCCCCGGACGTAAGGGCCGTGCTGATTTGACGTCATCCCCACCTTCCTCACATCTTACGACGGCAGTCTCGACAGAGTCCCCAGCATAACCTGATGGTAACTATCGATAAGGGTTGCGCTCGTTATGGCACTTAAGCCGACACCTCACGGCACGAGCTGACGACAACCATGCAGCACCTTCACAACTGCCTTGCGGCTGACATGTCTCCACATCATTCAGTTGCAATTCAAGCCCGGGTAAGGTTCCTCGCGTATCATCGAATTAAACCACATGTTCCTCCGCTTGTGCGGGCCCCCGTCAATTCCTTTGAGTTTCACCGTTGCCGGCGTACTCCCCAGGTGGAATACTTAACGCTTTCGCTTGGCCGCTTACTGTATATCGCAAACAGCGAGTATTCATCGTTTACTGTGTGGACTACCAGGGTATCTAATCCTGTTTGATACCCACACTTTCGAGCATCAGCGTCAGTTACAGTCCAGCAGGCTGCCTTCGCAATCGGAGTTCTTCGTGATATCTAAGCATTTCACCGCTACACCACGAATTCCGCCTGCCTCTACTGTACTCAAGACACCCAGTATCAACTGCAATTTTACGGTTGAGCCGCAAACTTTCACAACTGACTTAAGCGTCCGCCTACGCTCCCTTTAAACCCAATAAATCCGGATAACGCTCGGATCCTCCGTATTACCGCGGCTGCTGGCACGGAGTTAGCCGATCCTTATTCATACGGTACATACAAAAAGGCACACGTGCCTCACTTTATTCCCGTATAAAAGAAGTTTACAACCCATAGGGCAGTCATCCTTCACGCTACTTGGCTGGTTCAGACTCTCGTCCATTGACCAATATTCCTCACTGCTGCCTCCCGTAGGAGTTTGGACCGTGTCTCAGTTCCAATGTGGGGGACCTTCCTCTCAGAACCCCTATCCATCGAAGGCTTGGTGGGCCGTTACCCCGCCAACAACCTAATGGAACGCATCCCCATCGATGACCGAAATTCTTTAATAGTTCTACCATGCGGAAGAACTATGCCATCGGGTATTAATCTTTCTTTCGAAAGGCTATCCCCGAGTCATCGGCAGGTTGGATACGTGTTACTCACCCGTGCGCCGGTCGCCATCAAACTTAGCAAGCTAAGTTCATGCTGCCCCTCGACTTGCATGTGTTAAGCCTGTAGCTAGCGTTCATCCTGAGCCAGGATCAAACTCTTCATTGTAAAAGTATCGTGACTGCGCAAATTAAAAATTAAAGTGCGACAGCTTAATTATCTGTTCAGGACGCTCGAATTCAAAAAGTTTATCTTTACCTA